>CAJLCM010000030.1:0-23595 GCA_905205145.1 uncultured Collinsella sp. | reverse complement strand
CGGCAGAGGATAGCTCACACCGCAGTCATCGTAGTTGGTGCAGCGGATAAAGCGCTTGCCGCTCTTCTCACTCTTGTGCGCGATCAGGTCGCCATGGCGTCCGGCCTCGGCGCACACCTTGCACTCGCCCACCTTAAGGTCAGGCTCGTAGTTGGTGGGGCACGTAGGGTTCACGCAAATCTCGAAGGCCTTCTGGCGGAACGGCTGGCACTTAATGCGCGGCGCGCCGCACTCGGGGCACACGGCTGCCTCGCCCTCGAGCGGGCTTACCTTGACGCCGCTCGGCACCGGATAGGTCACGTCGCAGTCGGGCCAGCCCATGCAGCCGATAAAGCTGCCACGGGTCTTGGCACTCGTCTTCATAACCAGGTCCTTGCCGCACTTGGGGCAAGCGCCCACGCGCGCATCGGCCGTGACGGCGTCGCTGATGGCGTCGCCCAGCTCCTGCGTATGCTTGAGCAGCTCGTCGAGCACGCCAGCCAGCAGCGCGCGCGAGTGCGTCACGACATGCTCTTCGGTATCCTCGCCGCGCTCGACGCGGGTCATATCGCCATCAAGCTCCCTGGTCATATCGGGGCTCGTGATGCGCGGGGCAAATTGCGTCAGTGCGTCGATGATGGCGATGCCCAGCTGGCTCGGCTCAACGGGATCATTTTTGAGATAGCGCACGGCATACAGGCGCTCGATGATGCTCGCACGCGTGGACTTGGTACCCAGGCCGCGCTTTTCCATCTCCTGCACGAGCTTGCCCTGGCTGTAGCGCGCGGGCGGCTCGGTCTGCTTGGCCTCGAGTTTAATGTCGAACACGTCGACCGTATCGCCCTGCTCCAGCGGCGGCATCTGCTCATCGCGCTTAAGTCCATACGGATACGCCTCGCGGAAGCCCGGAGTCACGAGCACATCGCCCGAAGCCACGAACGGCTCACCGTTCACGTCGAGCTCGAGCTTGGTGTTCTCGATGGTCGCGGGACCCATAAGCGTCGCCAGGAAGCGACGGGCGATCAGGTCATAGAGCTTGCGCTGGCCGCCGTCGAGCGTGGACGGATCGCCCTCGCCCGTGGGGTAGATAGGCGGGTGGTCGGTGGTCTCGACTTTACCGCGCGTGGGCTTCATGGGACCAGCGAGTACCTTTTTGCACACGGGCGCCAGCGCCGGGTTGATCTTTGCCAGGTCGCGCACCACGGCGCCCAAATCGAGCGTCGCGGGATACACGGTGTTGTCGACACGCGGGTAGCTGATGAGGCCCGCCATGTAGAGGGACTCGGCGATGCGCATGGTACGCGCAGGCGAGATGCCCTCGGCCGCGGCGGCAGCCTGCAGCGAGGTGGTCGCAAACGGCGTGGGCGGCTGCTGCTTGCGCGAGCGCTTGGTCACCGCGGCGACGGTTGCCGTCCTGGCACCGTCAACGTGACCGTACGCCGTCTCAGCAGCATCCTTGTCGGTAAAGCGCGCCGTCTTGTGCGCGATCTTAAAGCGATCGTCCTCGGCAGCACCCTGCGCGGCACCCATACCGCGGATCTGCCAATAATCCTCGGGCACAAACGCCATGCGCTCGCGCTCGCGCTCGACCACCAGGGCGAGTGTCGGCGTCTGCACGCGGCCGGCAGAGCGCACGTTACCAAAGCCGCCAAACTTGGCGAGCGTCAGATAGCGCGTGAGTACCGCGCCCCAAATGAGGTCGATGTGCTGGCGACTCTCGCCGGCGTCGGCCAGATTCTGGTCGAGCGAGACGAGATTATCGAAGGCCTGCGTGATCTCGGCCTTGGTAAACGAAGAATACTGGGCGCGGGCGACCGGCAAGTCCGGCGCAACCTCGCGCACCTTGTTGAGAGCGTCCGAACCGATCAGCTCGCCCTCGCGATCGAAGTCCGTAGCGATGATGACGCTGTCGGACTTTTTGGCGAGGTTCTTGAGCGAGCGGATGAGCTCCTTCTCGGCCGGCAGCTTAATGACGGGTGCCCAGGTGAGATAGGGCAGGCTCTCGAGCTTCCAGCCCTTGATGGAGATACCGTCGGCAAGAAACGGCTTGCGCTTGGTGTCGTACGGTGGGCGCGCCAGGCCATCGGGCATGTCGGCCGGCAGCATCTCGCCGTCCTCAGTAACCGAATACCAGCCCAGCTTTTTATCGAACAGCACGCTGTCGCAAAAATCGGGCGCAAGGATGTGACCGGCAAGACCGATCGTCACGCACTCCTCGCCCTTCCACTCAAAACGGTAGATGGCGGTGTTGTACACCTTGTCCTTTTTGGGTTTACCCGTGGACAGACGCTCGGCGATCTGCCGCGCGGCGTCGTTTTTCTCGGCGATGATGAGCTTCAAAAGAGGCTCCTATCTCGTGTCTCTGCGGCTACGCCCGCCCGTGTGGCGGCCGATTTACGCCCTTGCTTGCTCGATCTGCCCGATGAGCCAATCGCACCAGGCATCCATGCCCTCGCCCTTGCGCGCGCTCACGGCAAACCGCGGCGCCTGCGGATTGAGGTCATCGAGTGTCTTAGTATACCTATCCATGTCAAAATCGAAAGCCGGGGCCACGTCGACCTTGTTGAGCAGCTGCGCGCCGGCATGTTGGAAGATGCCCGGGTACTTGATGGGCTTGTCGTCGCCCTCAGGCACCGAGAGGATCATGATGGACAGGTTCTCGCCCAGGTCAAAATCGACCGGGCAGACCAGGTTGCCCACATTTTCGATAAAGATGACGTCGATGTTCTCCAGACCGACGGCCTGGTCGAACGCATCGACAGCCTCCATGATCATGTTGCCCTCAAGGTGGCACAGGCCGCCCGTGTTGATCTGGATGGCGGGCATGCCGGCTTCCTTCATGGTGATGGCATCGACATCCGAGGCGATATCGCCCTCGATGACGGCACAGCGCAGGCCAGCCTTGTCGCGCAGGCGCTCGTTAGTGCCCAGGATCGTGGTGGTCTTGCCCGAACCGGGGCTCGACAAGACGTTGATCACATAGGTGTTTGTCTCATTAAATCGCTGACGCAGCTGATCTGCCAGGCGCTCGTTGCGCGACAGAATCGGCGATGCGATATCAATCGTTTTCTCGGCCATACTTAGCGCTCCTTACTTTGGCCCCTTTATACCCCATCACTAGATGGCTAGCGGGCTAATCGTCGGGGGTTTCGATTTCGATGCTCGCGATATCGAGCTCGCGGCCGTGCAGTAGGCGCACGTTGGCACCACCACACTGGGGACAGCGACAGTGGAAACGATCGTGGTCGAAAACCTCGCCGCAGTCCAGACACTCGCTTTGTGGATGGACCTCCTCCACGGCAAGCTCGCAGCCTCGCGTGAGCGGGTCCTCGTCGCGAAACGTCTCCCACGCAAAGTCAAGCGCCTCGCGCACGACCTCGGTCATATCCCCGATACGCAGCGTTACCAAAACGGCGCGCGAGGCCCCCGCCCCACGCGCCGCACGAATCACTGTATCGAGTATGCCGTTGACAATGCCAACCTCGTGCATACCGATTTACTCCTCGCTATCCTCTTCGTCGTCCGAAAACAGGTCCAGACGGCTCACAAACAAGCCCTCCTTACCCTCGCGCGCGGTAATGACCACGCGAGCGATGGCGAGCGAAATCTCGTAGAGCGAGAGCAGGGCGCCATACATGAGGCCCAGCGTAACGGGCGAGCCGTCGGGCGTAATCACAGCCGAGCCCGCAAGCAGGCCAACGTATACGTAACGCCAGGCACTGCGGAAGGCCGCATAGGACACAATATGGAAGACGGACAGGTAGAAGATGATGAGCGGCAGCTCAAACGCCACACCAAAGCCGATCATAAAGAGCAGCTCCATGTTGACGTAGTTCTCCAGGTCGGGCAGCGCCGTGGCGACGGCCGAGGTCTCACCGATAAGCCACTCAAAGCCCGCCGGGATGATGATGAAGTAGCAGAAGATAGCGCCCAGGAAGAACAGCACCGTCGAGGCGAGCACCGTGGGCACGACCCATTTGCGCTCGTTGGGACGCAGTGCCGGCAGGAAAAATGCCAGAATCTGCCAGATGATCATGGGCGTGCACATGACCACGGCCATCTTGATGGCCAGCGAGAAGCGCAAGCCAAAGCCGCCGAGCGTGGTAGTGATGTAGAACTTACCGTCCGGCACAAAGGAGCGGATGGGGTCTTCCAAGATGTCGAGCACCACGGGCGTGGCGAAATACAGCACGATGGCGGCGGCAAACACCGACACGACCACGATGGTCAGGCGGCGACGGAGCTCTCCCAAGTGATCGAAGAGCGGCATGCGCGCAGGTCCGATAGGCATTACTCATCGCCTCCCTTCGGGGCATCGGCGGCAGCGGCGTCGTCCTCGGCCTCGAGCTCGCGAGCGAGCTGGTCGACGACGGCCTTGCGCTTGCGGGGACGACGGGCGTAGAGGTCAGCCGTCGTGGGCTCTGCCGGCTCGGGCTCGGGCTCTGCAGCGGGAGCGGGCTCGGCGGCGTCAGCCTCGGATTCGGCGCCCTCGGCCTTAGGCTCCTCGGCAATACCTTCGCCCTCGATAGCACCCTCGCTTGCGGCCTTCTCGGCAGCAAGACGGGCGCGACGCTCGGCAAAGGTCTCCTTCTTGGCGGGCGCTGCCGTCTCGGCGGCATCCTCGTCCGCATCGGAATCGTCATCGGTTGCAGCGGCCTTCTTGGGCTTGACCGGGGCCGACGCGGCCTCGCTCACCGGATCGATTATCTCGGACTGAACAACGGCCGTCATCTTTTCCTGCGTCTCGCGGAACTGACGGATGGCACGGCCGATCGTGCGGCCCATCTGTGGGAGCTTATCCGGGCCAAACAGCAAAAAGCCGAAGACCACGATGATCGCGAGCTCACCCTCTCCAATACCAAACACACATACCTCCAAGGCTCGATGTGAGTCGAGCCCGCACCGCGCCATTCGGCCGGAACTCGTCTATTCATTCGGTCAAGTATAGCGCCCGGACGCCAAAACGTCCGAGCGCATCACAAACATATGCCAAACGGCACGCCCTTTTGGGGGCAAAGATTATGCAGCGGTGATCGAAATCTCCTGGTCGACACCCAACAGCTGGACCACGCGCATCACCGGGGGCTGCACATTGGTGCAGCTAAAGCGCTTGCCGTGGTCGACCGCGTGGTGCGCGGCACCCACGAGCACGCCAATGCCCGTCGAATCGATGTAGCTCACCTGAGCAAAATCGAGCTCAACGGCCTCAGTGGGCTGCTCGAGCGCCAGGTCGATGGCATTGCGCAGGCTATCGGCGTTAGAGATATCGATCTCGCCGGTTACCTTAATGGTGTAGAGCTCTGGCGTGGGGTTGGTGGAAATACCCAAATCCATGTATACGCTCCTTTGTGTATCGAAAGTGCAGATAGTACGGGAAGCCGCGCGTTAGGCGCGTTCGGCACGCGCAAGCTCGGCAGCGACAAGCTTAACGGCCAGCACCAGCACATCGAGCGCGGCCTCCAAGTCCTCGACCGTGGGATAGCTCGGCGCGATGCGGATGTTGGTGTCGCGCGGATCCTTGCCATAGGGCCAGGTGGCACCGGCCGGCGTGAGCTTAACGCCCAGGTCTGCGCAAAGCGCGGCGACCTTTTGAGCCGAGCCCTCGGGACCATCGAAGCTTACAAAGTAGCCGCCGCGGGGGTGCGTCCAGGTAGCGCAGCCCGTCTCGCCCAGGCCCTCGGTGAGCTTGCGCTCAACGGCCTCAAAGCGCGGGCGCAAAAACTCGGCATGCTTTTTCATGTGCTCCTTGACCGCCTCGATGGTGGGAAGGAAGCGCACGTGACGCAGCTGGTTGAGCTTATCGGCACTGATGAGGCCGGCCTTCAGGCGCTTGGAGAACTCGGCGATGACCGCGGGGCTCGCACCGATAAAGCCGATACCGGCGCCCGGGAAGGTGATCTTGGACGTCGAGGCAAAGGCCACCACGCGGTCCTCGGTGCCCGCCGCGCGGGCAAGATCGAAGATATTGGCGAGCTCGTCGGTCTCGTCGTACAGGTCGTGCACGCAGTAGGCGTTGTCCCAGAAGATGCGGAAATCGGGCGCGGCCGTGGGCATCTCGACCAGGCGACGCACAGTGTCCTCGCTAAAGGTGATGCCCGTGGGGTTGGAATACTTGGGCACGCACCAGATGCCCTTGATGGAGTCGTCGGCGGCAACGAGGCGCTCGATCTCGTCCATGTCGGGGCCGTTGTCGGTCATCGCGACGGGAACGTTCTCGATGCCCAAGTCGGCGGTAATGCCAAAGTGGCGATCGTAGCCGGGAACCGGGCACAGGAACTTGACCTTCTTGCCGTCGTGCGCTGCCTCGTAAGCCTCCCAAGGGTCGCTACCACACGAGCCGCAACGCCAGAACATACCGGCGATATCGTGCTCGATCAGCAAGCTCGACGAGCCCAGCACGAGCGTCTGCTCGGCGGGGCAACCCAGGAACTCCCCCGCTAGCTTGCGTGCCGAGGGAATGCCCTCAAAGCAGCCGTAGTTGGAGCAGTCGACGTTGCCGTCGTGCAGATCGGCATCGGCATTGAGAATATCGAGCATGGGTCGAGAGATGTCCACCTGGGAGGGCGACGGCTTGCCGCGGGCCATGTCGAGCGCCAGGCCCTTGGCCTTGACCTCGGCGACCTCGGCCTTGAGCGCCTCGATGGCGGCATCGAGTTCGGTGGTTTCCATCTTCTGGTAGATCGTCTGCATGGGTGCGACCTTTCACGAAGCGGTACGTTGCAATTCTTCTAAGTATAGACCGCCACCGTCGCAACGGTATGAAGCCGTGATAGATTAAGTCCATCGCAATGAATTACGAATCGCCGCGCATGCCGACGTGGAGCGCCTAAGGAGGCACTATGGAGTACGGATCGTTCCAAGCCGAGGAATTCGGCGACCTGCAGCGCCTGGTCGACGGACTGTTTTACGACCGCCACGCCATCGACCGCCTGGATCTGATCGTACAGGCCGAAATCTTGGACCTGGCACCCGATCTCATGGAAATCGTGAACCTTTTGCCGCCCGGCTATTACGACCGCCAGTCACTTTGCGACCAGCTCAACTCGGCCCTAGCCGCCCACGGCTGGGGCGCCATCTACGGCACCGTGGAATAAACCTAGTCATTTAAGAACGTCCCGAATGACTAAAACGCCGCCCGTGATGGTGTTCACGGGCGGCGTTTTCAAACTTGTATGCGCTTTTACTCGTCTTTGGGCGCGGGGTGTTTGCAGATCACACTCATGTAGATCATGCCGAGCACGGCAGCGGTGACAGAGCCGGCGAGAATAGCGGCCTTGGCAGCCAGAACCTCAAACTGGGCCGTCGGGAAGGCAAGGCCGCTGATGAGAATCGACATGGTAAAGCCGATGCCGCCCAGAATGCCCACACCGGCAATCATGTGCCAGTTGACGTTGTGCGGCAGCTCGCAGGCCTTGAGCTTGACCAAGGCGAACGTCATGCCAAAGATGCCGATCGGCTTGCCCAGCAGCATGCCAAAGTACACGCCGAGCGTCACCGGGTCGGTGAGTAGCGTGCTCATGTCCACGCCCACTAGGCGAACCTGTGCGTTCACGAACGCAAAGATCGGCAGGATCACAAAGTTGACCGGCGTGGAGATCAGACGCTCCATGCGGATGAGCGGCGGAGTCACGCGGTGCATGACGCGCTCGACCTTGGTGGTCGAAACGGTAAAGTCATGCTGGCCCAAGATGTGCGCCTCGTCGTCGTAGCGGTCGTCGAGCAGCGGCAGGCACTCGCCCAACCAATCGGTGAGGCTATCAAGCTTGACGCCGCACTTGGCCGGGATGGTGAAGGCCAAGATGACGCCAGCAAGCGTAGCATGTACGCCGCTCTTGAACATGCAGAACCACAACAGCAGACCCAGTACCGAATACGGGGCAAGGCGGTAATGCTGCGTCTTGTTGAGCCACACGAGCGCGCAGGTCACAAGCGCGGCGGCGCCCAACCAAAACGGATTGGGGCTTTGACCGTAGAAGATGGCGATGGCGGCGATGGAAATGAGGTCGTCGGCGATGGCGAGCGTCGAGAAGAACACGCGCACGCCGTTGGGCACGCGATTGCCCAAAAGCGACAGCACGCCCAGCGCAAAGGCAATATCGGTTGCCATGGGAATGGCCCAGCCGTTGTGCGCGCCGGCATGGTTAAAGATCAGATAGATGCAGGCGGGAACGACGACGCCGCCCACGGCCGCCAGCATGGGAAGCATAGCCTGGCGCGGGTTTTTGAGCTCGCCGACCGTCATCTCATACTTGAGCTCAATGCCCACCAGCAAAAAGAAAATCGCCATGAGGAAGTCGTTGACGAAAAGCTCAACGGTGAGACCAGCCGTAAGGTTGCCCAGGCCCACATACAGCGGGGTCTCCAAAAAGTGATGGATGGCCTCGTAGGCATCGGTATTGGCGCAAATGACGGCGGCGATGGCGGCGAGGACCATGACGGCGGCGGAAATCGTGCCATTCTCGGCGATGCGCTCCCAGATGTCGTGACGTTCAAAGCGCTTGCGCTCACGAACGTTGAACAGCTGCTCAGTTGCTGCCATGGGCGGCTCCTTTCACGGGAAAGCTCCCGTCTTAAAAAAGCACGGCCCGCCCAAGTGGCGGCGCCGCGCTCTAACGTATTACGCTTGCATCTAGCCTACCCTGCACGACAAGCACGCAGGCGTGGCCGAAAAGCGGAACCACAGGTTGAACATTATTTGCTCAACGACACGGGCACGCCTGTCCAAGAGACGACGCGGCGCCGCGCACAAAAAACGACCGGAGCGCGGGGTGTCCGCGGTCCGGTCGTAGCAGGTTACAAAACCTAGCAGGCGGCCATGATGGGGGCAGCGACCTGCTTCTTACGGGAGAGGACGCCCGGCATCCAGACGCCGTCGTGCTCGTCGGCAATGCCCAGGCCCTTCTGAGCAGCCTCGGTCTCGCCCTCGAGCAGGACCTGCGAGCCCTCCTCCATGATGTCAGTGATGCACAGGACAATGCCGTCAGCACCCTTCTCGGCGGCGTAGGCGCGCATAGCCTCGCGAATCTCGTCGATCATGCCGAGTGCGCGGGTCTTGTCGACAGTCTCGTACTGGCCGATGAGCAGCTTCTTGCCGGCAGGCTCGAACATCTTGATGTCGTTGCCGACCATCTCGGCTGCGGTGAAGGAGCCGGACGGACGGGTGAGGAAGACCTCCATGCCAAACTTGACCGGGTCGACGCCCACCTGCTCGCCGAGCTTGGCGGCGACGGCGCGGTCGACATCGGTGGTGGTGGGGCTCTTGAGCATGAGCGTGTCGGTCATCATGGCCGAGAGCAGCAGCTTGGCCTGAACGTCGGAAAGCTCAACGCCGAGCACGCCGGCGAGCTTGGTGACGATGGTGCAGCTGGAGCCCCAGGGCAGGCAGATGTAGTGCAGCGGGCCGGCGGTCTCGAAGTCGCCGATGCGGTGATGATCGACAACGCCAAAGACCGTGGCGTCCTTAAGGCCGGCGACGGACTGGGCAGACTCGTTGTGGTCGGTGAGGACGACGAGCTGACCGGCCTCGACGGACTCGATCACGCGGGGCTCGGCGATGCCGGCGTCGGCGAGCAGCTTGGCGGACTCGGCCGGAAGCTGACCAAGGGCGCAGGCCTCGTAGGTGTTGCCGGCATACTCAACCTGGTTGAGCAGCTGGGACAGGACGACGGCGCTCATGATGGCGTCGTTATCGGGGTTCTGGTGACCAAAGACAAGAACGTTTGCCATGGATATCCTCCACTTGATATGTGTACTTGGACGTAGCTATGGTAGCACGCCGATGCCGAGCCTTCGCAGACGGAAGGGCCACGGCATATTTTGGGGCGCAGGCACGGAGGCCAAGGCTGTCCTTTTTGCACCATGTTGGTGCAAAGTAACCTGTCCCCCTTGCACCAGCTATTTACCGGCGGCGCGCAGGGCTACGTAGGCGGCACCGATGATGCCGGCGTCGTTTCCGAGCGAAGCGACCTTAATGGGTGTCTCGCGCGAGGCGGAAAGCGCGTACTGCTTAAAGTGCTCGCGAACCTTGTCGAGGTAGACATCGGCCGAGGCGGAGGCGCCGCCGCCGATGAGGAACATCTCGGGATCAACCACGTTGGCAATAAGCGCCAGTGCATGGCCGAGATAGTCGGCCATGGTATCGGCCGCAGCCAGCGCGAGCTTGTCGCCCTCGCGGCAGGCCTGGAACACGTCCTTGGAATCGGAGGGGCCGGTCAGCTCGATGGGCTCGACGCCCGCCTTCTCGCACTCGGCAAGGTAGTTGCTCACCACGCCGGTGGCGCTGGAATACTGCTCCAGATGGCCATGGCCGCCGCAGCCGCAGGTGCGCTCCTCAGCCGGGTTCAGGCACATGTGGCCAATCTCGCCGCCGGCGCCCACAACGCCCGATACCACGTCGCCGTTAACGATAACGCCGCCGCCCACGCCGGTACCAATGGTGACCATCACCACGTTCTGTACGCCCTTGGCAGAGCCGAGCCAGGCCTCGCCCATAGCAGCGGCGTTGGCGTCGTTCTCGTACTTAACGACCGCGTCGGGGCAGTGCTCCTGGATGGCGATCTTGAGCTCGGGCAGGTTAATGGCGATGTTCGCCTTGACCTTGGCATCGCCCGATGCCGGGATGGGGCACGGAACGGCCAGGCCAATGCCCGCCACAAAGGCACGCGGAACCTGGGCCTTGGCGACCACCTGGTCGATAGCCTCGGTCACCGCGGCAAAGCCCGCAGCGTCAACGATGGGAGGCGTGGGCACGCTGGCCTTGGCAAGCAGGTTTCCGTCCTCATCGAACAGACCCTCCTTGACCGAGGTACCGCCGACGTCGATGCCGATGTAATACTGCTTAGGTTCCATGGGAGCCCGCCTTTCTCGTTTAAACATTGCCTGTATGGTACCGCTCCCAAGGCAAAAACCTACCAAAAAGGGACAGGTTTGTTTTGGCAGGTTTTATCTGGGGAAGCGCAGAGTACGAGATTCGGTTCGCTGGGTGTTATATCGGTTCGGCCCCGTCCTCGGACCGATCATTTTTCAACACGACACTACTCAGATGTTTATCATTTAAAACGCTCTAATTTTACAAGCGAGGCGACTTTTAATTTTATCTTTCTCGAACTTTTCAATAACTCAATAGAGATACTTAGGTGTTGACTATACTTTCTTTTATTCTCAATCAAGTTGGAAAGGAGGTTCCTTGGTTCCCAAATACGAAGCGATCGCTGCGGATATCCGTCGAAGCATCGAGGACGGCGCCCTCAAGCCAGGCGACAAGCTTCCCACCGTCGTTGAGTTCTGCGAGCTCTATAGCGTTTCCAAAATCACCGTCAAACGAGCTATCGAGCAAATCACCGAGGAAGGTCTTATTACCAGCCGTCGTGGATCGGGTACCTACGTTAAGGACACGGCGGGACTTCCCGGCCAGGCGTTTTTCCAGGGCAAAAACGACCGTGCCCAGGGCTTTTCATATGAGCACCGCGGGGAGAAGGTGACCTCGGTGGTCTACGATTTCTCGATTGTTAATCCACCAGCGGACATCGCAGCCCAGCTGGGAATTGCCGAGGATGACTTTGCCTATCACATCGTGCGCGTGCGTCAGGCCGACGAGAAGCCCATCGTTATCGAGTACACCTACATGCCCCTCGAGCTGATTCCGGGCCTTAAAAAGAAGGACCTGTACGGATCGGTCTACCGCTTTGTCCGCGAGCAATGCGGGCTGAAAATTTCGAGCTTCCACCGTACCATTCGCGCCGTGGCAGCAACCGAGGAAGAAGCCGATCGCCTGGACACCAAACCTGGCTCTCCCCTGCTCGAGCTCACCCAGATTGGCATTTTGGACAGCGGCGCCGCCTTTGAGTATTCGGTCTCGCGCAACGTTGGCGACCGCTTTGAGTTGCACAACGTAACGCTGGCCTAGTTTTGTAATCCGGTGGGTGCTCGTTTTGAGCTGTCTTACGCGGCGCCCGCACAACCTTATGGGAGTATGCACATGTCCGATTTGATTAAACTCACGCCGATCTTCCACGAGAAAATCTGGGGCGGCCGCCAGCTCGAAACCGTATTTGGTTACGACATTCCCGAGGGTCCCATCGGTGAGTGCTGGGCCATCTCGGCCCATCCCAACGGCGACTGCCAGATTGCGGAGGGACCGTACGCCGGCCACACGCTGTCGTGGCTGTGGGCCGAACACCGCGAGCTTTTTGGCAACTGCGAGGGCAAGGAGTTCCCGCTGCTCGTTAAGATTCTGGACGCCAAGGACGACCTTTCGATCCAGATTCATCCCAACGACGAGTACGCCGCCGAGCACGAGAACGGCAGCCTGGGCAAAACCGAGTGCTGGTACGTGCTGGATTGCGAGCCCGGCGCCACGATCATCGTCGGCCAGCGTGCTAAGGACCGCACCGAGGCCGCACAGATGATCAAGGACGGCCGCTGGGACGACATGCTCAACGTGCTGCCAATTCACAAGGGCGACTTTTTCCAGATTGACTCCGGCACCGTGCACGCCATTAAGACCGGCACGCTCATTTTGGAGACGCAGCAGTCGAGCGACGTGACGTATCGTCTGTACGACTACGACCGCCCCGGCACCGACGGCAAGCTGCGCCCGCTACATATTGAGCAGAGTCTGGACTGCATCGACTTTAACGTTCAGGCCCCGACCGACGGCACCGTGACCGCGCCTGAAGTCGACGGCGTGACCGAGCTGGAGAGCAACAAGATCTACACCGTAGACCGCGTGCGTGTGAACGGCAGCAAGACCTTGGACCAGCGCTGGCCTTTCATGTGCCTATCGATCATCGACGGCGAAGGCACCATCTGCGGCGACCGCGTCCACAAGGGAAGCCACCTGCTGGCTCCGAGCACCGTCGGCTCCATTGACCTCGAAGGCAAGATGGAACTGATCATCAGCCACCTGTAGATCGCACCAACAACCCAAACGCAACAAGGGGGCTCCCCCGTTCATCAACGGAGGAGCCCCTACTCGTATCTATCTATCAGCCCACCCGGCTCTCCAGATCAAAAAGCGAACGAGCAGAGCGACGTTCGCAAGCAACGTTACCCAAGGACCTGGGCGGGCGTATGGGGCAACATCGATCGCGAGTTCCTCACGCAAAGGAGGCCACTTAATGTGGCCTCCGTCTTGCGCAGGACTGCCCGAGCAGGCGATGTTGCCCCATACGCCCGCCCAGGTCCGCCATGATCACGACAGCTTGACGATCGGTGCAAAACCTTTCATCAGCTTTTTGGTCTGGCCGGTCTTCTCGAATTGAACCTCGATCATGTCTCCGGCGACCGAGATCACGGTGCCCGTGCCAAAGGTCTTATGGCTCACGGTATCGCCCGCGGCAAAGTCCTGCGATGCGCTGGCGCGATCGACCTTGCGCTCCACCGTCGGGGACACCTTGGACGAGGGCTTTTTGGCTCGCGGCGCGCCCGAGCCAAAGGTCGAGGCAACACGGCCGGCGTCGGGTGAGACCCCACGATGGCGCTCGGTGCCATAAGTGCTGCCGCCAAAGAAGTCGTCAAAGCTCGATCTGCCGCGCGAACCGGAACCGCCGGTCGAGCGCGTATGCGAGCCAAACACCTTGCCGCCATACATATCCGAACCCATGCCCGAGCCAAAGGTGCCGTGACGGTCGCCGCGCTTCTCCCAGCCCGTGCCTTCAAAACCGGCAGAACCGATACCGCTAAACTCGATATCCTCAAACGGGATCTCGTTGAGAAAGCGCGAACGAGGATTGGCCGAGGTCGAACCGTAGGTGCGGCGCGTGGCGGCATAGGTCAGGAACAGGCGCTTGCGGGCACGCGTGATGGCGACGTAGGCCAAGCGGCGCTCCTCCTCGAGCTTGCCCGGATCGTCGCTGCCGCCAAAGTCGTGCACGTGGGGGAAGATGCCCTCCTCCATGCCGGCCACAAAGACCGCCGGGAACTCCAAGCCCTTGGCGGAGTGGATGGTCATCATGGTGATGGCATGTGTCTCGCCGGCCAGAGAGTCCAGGTCCGAGCGCAAGGCCAGCCACTCCATGAGCGCCGGCAGCGCCTTACAGGTGAGCGAGCCGTACGCGCGCTCGATCTCGTCGGCATGCACGGCGCCGGCCGGCAGCTCCGTCGGCGCGGCATAGGCGTTACCCGCGATGGCGGCGGCCAGGGCATCCTGCGGCGAGAGCGCCGGGGCAGCCAAACTCTCGAGCGGATTGGAGCCTGCGGCATCGCGCGCGCCGACAAGCGCCTCGAACGAAGACGCAGGCGCGGACGGACCCGGCTCGGGTGCGGGCGCGCTCACCACGACGTGCTCGGGCTCTGCGGCATCCGGCACGTCGGCCACGCCAGCCGCGCGCAGCTCTTCCAAGCTCTCGAGCGTACCCTCGATATCCTCGTGCGTCTCCTCAAACTCGGCGGCAACGCCCAGGAATTCCTGAATGTTCTCGGCGCGGCTCTCGGACTCCATGGTGCCCTCGGCGCGAAACGCCTGCAGCAGGCCCGTCTTGTCGACAATCATCTCGACGACATCCTTGAGCTCGCCGTCCATACGGCGACCCTCGCGCACCAGCGCCACAAAGCTCGACAGGCCGTTGCGCACCTTGGCGCTAAACATGCCCGTCTCGGCACACGCGATCTCGCAGGCTTGGAAGAACGAGCAGCGGTTGTCGCGCGCCAGCTGCTCGATCTTTTGGATCGAGGTGGAGCCGATGCCGCGGCGCGGCGTGTTGATGACGCGCTTGACGCTCATCTCGTCGGCCGGGTTCACGATCATCTTGAGGTAGGCCATGACGTCGCGGATCTCGGCGCGGTCGAAGAATCGCGTGCCGCCCACGATCTTGTAGGGCACGCCCGCGCGCAGGAACATATCTTCGAGAATACGCGATTGGGCGTTGGTGCGATAGAACACGGCGATGTCGTCGTAGCTCGTACCCTTGCCATGCAGCTTTTCGATCTCGCCGGCAATCCAGCGGCCCTCATCGCGCTCATCGCTCGCCTGGAAGGCCTGGATCTTCTCGCCGTCGCCCTCGGCCGTAAACAGGCGTTTGTCCTTGCGCTGCGAGTTGTGGCGCACCACGGCATTGGCGGCGTTGAGGATATGACCCGTGGAGCGGTAGTTCTGCTCCAGCTTGACGGTCTTGCAGTTTTTAAAGTCCTGCTCAAAGTCCAGGATGTTGGTGATGTCGGCGCCACGCCAGCTGTAAATAGACTGGTCGTCGTCGCCCACGACCATGAGGTTTTGGTACTTGGCGGCCAGCAGGTTGGCGATCTCGTACTGGACATGGTTGGTGTCCTGATACTCGTCGACGCTAATGTAGCGGAAGCGCTCCTGGTACTTGTCGAGCACCTCGGGGCGGGTGCGCAGCAACTCGAGCGTACGCACGAGCAGGTCGTCGAAGTCCATGGCGTTGGCGGCACGAAGACGACGCTCCAGCTCCAGGTAGACCTGCGCGGCCTTTTTGTCGTTGGGGCTGTCGGCGGACTTGAGCATATCCTCGGGACCGATCATGGCGTTTTTGGCCGAGCTGATCTTGCTGCGGATCATGTTGATGGGGAACTGCTTTTGCTCAATGCCGAGCGCCTGCATAATGTCGCGCACCATACGTTTGGAATCATCGTCGTCATAGATGGTGAACTGGCCGGTGTAGCCCAGCAGATCGGCGTCCTCGCGCAGCATACGCACGCACATGGCGTGGAAGGTACACACCCACATGCCGCGGGTACCGCTGGGAATGAGCGCCGCCAGACGCTCGCGCATCTCGGCCGCGGCCTTGTTGGTAAACGTGATGGCAAGCACCTGCCAGGGCTTAACGCCCAGGTCGCCGAGCATGTGCGCGATGCGGAAGGTCAGGACGCGGGTTTTACCCGAGCCCGCGCCGGCGAGGACCAGCAGCGGGCCCTCGGTGGTGAGGACCGCCTCGCGTTGGGCGGGATTAAGGCTATCGATATCGACGAGCGGCTTGGCGGGCTTGGGCGCCGGGGCCGGGGCGTCGTAGATGTCGAGCGGGACGAGCTCGGGTTCCGGCGCGGCGGAGGCGGCGTACGCATCGAGCGGCACGGGCTCCGGTGCGGGCGGCACGGGTACCGCGGTGTTTTTTTCCCAGGGCAGCGGCTGGGTCATGGGCGACTCCTCATCTGACGGACGGCGCGCCTGCGGGCAGCGCCATAGCTTGAGCCGTACCAGTATACCGAGCCGCGCGGACACCGACGCAAATCACACCACGACTCCGTGCGTCACCGTCAGGCCCGCCCCAGCGGATTTGGTGCAATGGGGTCAGGTTACTTTGCACCAATCTATTGACAATCACGAAACCGCCGATGTCATGGCAGCAGCAGCGAGCGACGGTCAGGGCGAACAAATTGGCATGAAAAGGGGGCGGCATAGACCTTTTGGTCATGCCACCCCCTTTGAATGACAAGTTGTCGCCCTGACCGCCGCGCAGCGTCGACTAAGTTAGAGGCCGAGCATCGGCTCCAGGACAAAGAAGTATGCGAGCACTACGATGCCCAGGACAATGCGATAGACGCCGAAGCACTTAAAGTCATGACGGCGGACAAAGCCCATAAGCCACTTGATGGCGATGAGCGAAACCACAAAGGCCACGACGCAGCCCACGCCCAGGATGGCGATCTCGTTGGCGCCGAAGGTGCCGCCCTTAATGAAGTACTTGACCAGCTTGAGCGCGCTCGCGCCAAACATAACGGGGATGGCCAGGAAGAACGTAAACTTGGACGCCACCGAGCGCGTGCAGCCCAACAGCAGGCCGCCGATGATGGTGGAGCCAGAGCGCGACGTACCCGGAATCAGCGACAGCACTTGGAAGCAGCCAATGCCCAGGGCGGTCTTCCAGCTCATATCCTCGAGCGTGGTGATAGAGCCAAAGTCTAAGTTCTCGTCATCGTCGGCAGAGGCAGCAGGCGCCGCAGCGGGTGCGGCAAAGTGTGCGCCAGCGGGGCGTCCACCCGCCGTCACGGCACGCGAGCCAAACGAATCGGCGAGAGCGGCCTGTTCGCGCTTGCTCGCGCGCCAGTTCTCGATCACGATAAACAGCACGCCGTACACAATGAGCGCCAGCGCCACGACGGGAGCATTGTAGAAATGCTCCTCCATCCAGTCGTTAAGCGGCAGACCGATCGCCGCGGCGGGAATGCAGCCGAGCACAATCTTGCCCCACAGCACCCAAGTGTCGCGACGGCCCTCCTTGCCCTTGCTGGGAGAAAACGGGTTAAGGTCGTAGAAGAACAGAACGCAGACGGCCAGAATGGCGCCGAGCTGAATCACGACTAGGAACATATTCCAGAACGTCTCGCTCACGTTCATCTTGACGAACTCGTCCACCAAGATCATGTGACCGGTCGACGAAACAGGCAGCCATTCGGTGATGCCCTCGACCAGGCCCATGAAGGCAGATTTTAGAAGCTCGATAATATCCAAAGGGACCCCCTCGTTAGACACCCGCCGGTAGATGTTCTGCGGACGATGCGGGCGAGGTCCCATTATCAACCGTTGGCGGTGCGACCGCGCCTGCCCTTACCAAAAAACTCGCCCGTTCACAGAATTGCGAGCAGTCAAACCGAAATCCTTGGGTATAACTGCAACAAGATAAAGTGTCCGGCGGCCAACGCGCCCGCGCCCGCCCGACGCACGAGCCCCGCGCCCGTGCGATAGACCAAGGAGGAAACCATGAACGAGGGCTACACCAAGGTATTTGTTTCACTCGACGGTACTGAGCAGCAGGATTTTGTGCTCGCACGCGCCATCAAGGTCGCCGCGAACAACGGCGCCAAGCTAATCATCGGCCACGTTATCGATTCCACGGCGCTCGAGAGCGCCGGTTCCTATCCGGTCGATCTGGTCAACGGCCTAGAGGAGGCATTTAAGAACTCCATCGCCAAGCAGCTCGAAGAGGCCAAGGCCAATCCCGATATTCCCGAGGTCGAGGTCATGATTCGCGCCGGCCGCATTCGCGAGACGCTCAAGGACGAGATGCTCGACGTGGTTAAGCCCGACCTGGTGCTCTGCGGCGCCCGCGGCCTGTCCTCGATCAAGTATGCGCTGCTGGGTTCGATTTCGACGTTCCTGCTGCGCAATACGGACTGCGACATTCTGGTCGTGAAGTAGGTTCCTTCCCGCCGGCGCAAGGCCTGCGGGGTTATCACGCCGACGTCCTCGCCGCTTCGCGGCTGCGGGATGTCGGCTTAGATAACCCCTCCCGGCCTTGCGCCTTCGTCACCGCACTTCAACGAGTTGGCTGATAAAAGATGGCGTGCCGCCCCGATTGGGGCGGCACGTTTTGTTTGGGGCGACACGTTTTTGTTTGGGTGGACGTCTGCCGTGTGCGCTACTCGAAATATTGGAACTTGTTGGTTGAGAAGGCGAATGTGACGACGAAGCCTTCGCCGGGCTCGGATGCTGCGGTGACGTCGATGCCCATCTTGGAGCACAGACGCGCCACCAGGTAGAGGCCGATGCCCGTTGCGCGCTTGGTGGTGCGGCCGTTGTCGCCGGTAAAACCCTTCTCGAACACGCGCGGCAGGTCTGCCGCACACACGCCGCAGCCGTTGTCCGCGACGGTAAGCTCGATGCGCTCGCTTGCCAGGCCCTCGTCCAGCAACGCGCCCGAAAACATGATCTTCGCGCCGTCCTCACGCGCGTATTTAATGCTGTTCTGAATGAGCTGGCCCAGAATAAACTCGAGCCACTTCTCGTCGGTAAAGACCTCGAAGTCGAGGTTCTCGCACACCGGAGCCACGTGCGCCGCGATGAGCTCGCGCGCGTTGGCTTTAATCGCGCCCGTCACCAAGGTCTTGAGATCCCAGCGGCGAATCAGGTAGTCGCGCTCCACAACCTCCGAGCGCGCATAGTAGAGCGCCTGGTCGATATAGCGCTCCACGCGGGCAAGCTCGCGACCGAGGTCATCTACGCGCGACAGATCGTCTTCGCTGCCGTCCAGGTTTTCCAAAATCAGGTGGGCTGCCGCCAGGGGCAGCTTGGCCTCGTGGACCCAGCTCTCGATATAGTCGCGATAATCATCGGTCTGGCGCCGGCCTTCGGCAACCTCGTCGCAGGCAGCTTTGCCCACCCGGCGCAAGACCTCGTACTCAAGCTCGCCCTCGGCATACGTCGGGCACTGGACCATCTCCTGCACCCATGCGGGACTTTCCAGCTCCTCGGCCGCGCGCTCCAGCTGATGCAGAAAACGACGACGGCGCGCATACTCGATCACAATGCCGAGCATGCCAAAGACAAAGGACACGCAGACCGCCACGACCACGATAGAAACGGGTGCGCCGGCGACCGTCAGCACAAAACAGCTCAGCAGCACGCCGCACGTCCACACGGCGACGGGAAGCAACGCATCTTTAAAGAATTTGCCAAACGACATAGCCGGCCCCTAGACCGAATAGCCTTGGCCGCGATGCGTAGTCAAATACCCCTTGATGCCGATTTTTTCGAGCGTGGTGCGCAGGCGGTTGATGTTGACGGTGAGCGTATTGTCGTCCACGAAGGCGTCGGAGTCCCACAGGTCCTGCATGATGGCCGAGCGCGAGACGATCTTGCCCGCGCGGCTCAGAAGCAGCGAGAGGATACGCAGCTCGTTTTTGGTGAGCTCGGTGCTGGTGCCCGCTTGCGTGTTGGTGACCATGGAGCGGGCGAGGTCGAGCTCCAGTCCCTTGTGGACAAGTGTGCTGCGCTCGCCTGGCGCCGCGGTGCGACGCAGCAAGGCATTGATGCGCGCCACGAGCACGCGCGCGCTGTAGGGCTTGGAAACAAAGTCGTCCGCGCCGAGCGTCATGGCCATGACCTCGTCGATCTCGGTCGTGCGCGACGTGAGGACGATGATGGGAACCTCGGATTCGCGGCGAACCTCGTGGCAGATATGCTGGCCGTCCTTGACGGGAAGCGTGAGGTCGAGCAGCACCAGGTCGGGCGCGGCGGCGAGAATATCGCGCGAGACATGCTCAAACGATTCGCAGACCTCGATTTCAAACCCGGCGCGAGCAAGGATGTCGACAAGCTCGCGACGGATGGGCTCGTCGTCCTCAACGACATAGATCAGCGCCATGAATTCCGCTCCCCTCTTGGTTGTCTCACAGCCATTATGGCCGCGAAGCCACCACTGTGCACCGCGCGCGGTGCCAAGGTGACAGAACTGTTCGCGAGCGGGGGCATTTTGTCCGCCTCGCACTCGCAGCGGTGGCGGGGACCAAAATGATTCTTTAATCCCCGTCCCAGAAAATCATTTAGCGGCGGGCGCGGAGCTTTTCGTAGCCTTCGGCGAAGAAGGCGACTGTGGCGGCGTCGGCGCCGGCGGCGTCCGTCTCGGTTGCGGGGACCACGCCGTGCTCGTCGCTCACTAGGAACAGCGCGCCCTTAAGCTGCGCGGGAATGTCTACGCGCGTGACCGGGATGCCCTTGGTCTGGGCCAGTTGCTCGATGAGCGTCGCCGTGCCGCACAGGCACTCGTCCGCCGGCGCCACAAAGGCAAGCTCGCCGTTGTTGACGGCGGCGAGCAGCTCGGGCGCCACGCCGGTCTCGTCGGCCTCGGAGCGGGCCTCGGCGGAGCGGGCACGCAGCGCCTTGGCCGACGTATCGGCGAGCGGCTCGTACTCCCCCACCGTCATGGCGGCGTTGCCGTTGATGTCGATCACCAGCATGAGCACGCCGTCGCGTGCGGTGTAATCGCCCTCGGCAAGCGACCACTCAACGTGCTGTTTGGCCCAGCTGAGCATGTTATGGGTAAGCGGCTCGCCCTGCACCAGGCGCTCGGACAGTGCGCGAATGTGGCGGTTGAGCATGGGCACCTTTTTGTTGGACATGCGCCAACGGCAGACAAGCGCGGGCTTGTCGAGCGTAAACTTCTCGACCGCCTCCTGATTGGCGCAAAAGTCCTCGTACGCACGCTGATCCTCGGCATTGCCAAACAGCTCGGCATCATCAATCTGGGGCATGGTTGTACCTTTCGTGTTAGTCATTCCGTCCTCTTATACCAAAAAGACGGCCCTCCAAACGGAGCAGCCGTCTTTTGCAGAGATTATTTTGTCCCGAGGCGAAACTTAGTGCCTAAAGTGGCGAGCGCCTGTAAAGACCATAGCAATATTGTGCTCGTTGCAGGCCTGGATGCTCTCGTCGTCGCGCTTGGAGCCGCCGGGCTGGATGATGCAGGTCACGCCGTGCGCAGCAAGCACGTCGACGTTGTCGCGGAACGGGAAGAACGCGTCGCTTGCACAGGCAAAGCCACCCTTCTCCACGCCCTCACGCTCGCAGAAGTCCTCGGCGCGCTCGCAGGCAAGCAGTGCAGAGTCAACGCGGTTGGGCTGACCCGGGCCCATGCCAATGCCGGCCTTACCCTTAGAGACCAGGATGGCGTTGGACTTGACGCCCTTGCAGACCTTCCAGGCAAACTCGAGCTCGGCCATCTCGGCGTCGGTGGGCTTGCGGTCGGTGGGGAACGTAAAGGTCGCGGGATCCTCGGTCACGTGGTCGACCTCCTGCACCAGCATGCCGCCGTCGACGGAGCGCAGCTCCACCTGGGCGCCGTGGTCCACGCCGCCGGTAGCCAGCACGCGCAGGTTGGGGCGCTTGGCCATGCGCTCGAGCGCCTCGGCAGTGTAGCTCGGGGCGATGATAACCTCGACGAACTGCTTGTTCTGATCGGCAAAGTGCTCAACCAGCTCATAGGGAACCTCGCGGTTGCAGGCGATGATGCCGCCAAAGGCACTCTTGGGATCGCAGGCAAAGGCGCGGTCGTAGGCGGCCGTGATGTCCTCGGCAACGGCGGAACCGCAGGGGTTCTGGTGCTTGAGGACCACGCAGGCCGGCTCGTCGAATTCGCGGACCAGGTTCCAAGCGGCGTCGGCATCCAGATAGTTGTTGTAGCTGAGCGGCTTGCCCTGGATCTGCTCGGAGCCAACGAGCGGGAACTGCGAGCTCGCGGTGTTCTCGCAGCCCTCGGCAAAGCGATAGACCGTAGCCTTCTGCTGAGGATTCTCGCCATAGCGCAGGTCGTCGACCTTCTCCAGCGAGATCTCGAGCTTGGCAGAAGTGTCCGCCACGTCGCTTGCCTGGGCGGCAAGCCAACGGGAGATAGCCGTGTCGTAGGCGGCGGTGGTCTGGTAGACCTTCACCTGCAGGCGACGACGGGTGGAAAGCGTGGTGCAGCCACCGGTCTCGTGCATCTCGGCCAGGACGGCATCATAGTCGGCCGGGTCGGAGATGACGGTAACGCTCGTGGCGTTCTTAGCGGCGGAGCGCAGCATGGAGGGGCCACCGATGTCGATGTGCTCGATGGCATCCGCGAAGGTGACCTCGGGGTTGGCGACGGTCTTCTCGAACTCGTACAGGTTGACGACGACCAGGTCGATCAGCTTAATGCCGTGCTGAGCGGCCTCCTGCATGTGCTGCTCGGAATCGCGGCGGGCCAACAGCGCGCCGTGAACCTTAGGGTGCAGGGTCTTAACGCGGCCGTCCATCATCTCGGGATAGCCCGTGAACTCCTCGATGGGGGTTACGGGAACGCCCGCGTCCTCGATGGCACGAGCCGTGCCGCCCGTAGAGATGATCTCGACGCCAAAGTCATCGACCAGCGTCCGTGCGAAATCGACGACGCCCGTCTTATCGGTAACCGAAATCAACGCGCGTGCGATCTTCACATCAGATCCCATGCAGTCCTCCTGTCTGGTACGCCGCCGTGCTCTGTGAGCCGGTGATACGTCGATCTGCAGCGCTCGCGCAGCGGCATTGAAAATACTGATTCAATGTAGCGCATCGAGCGCATCGATGCACCCCGCAACGGGCGCATATGCAGAAAAAGTTTGTGAGCGGAGGCGATGGGCACGGCACCGGGCACGGTGAGTTCATGGAACACAGGGGCACCATAATTAGATGCCAATGGCGTGGTAGAACTGTGCTCGATATGCATCCGCAAAAGAAAGAGGCACCATGGTCTCGCGGGTTCTCTACCGACCGTTTGATACCGAAGATTTCGACGCCATCGCGCTGATTCTGCAGCAGCTTTGGCATAACAATTCGGATAACGATGAGTACAACCGCCTTGAGGCCGCGTGCGACCTCGCCTATTGCCTTTCGTCATCGACGTTTTCGCAGGTTGCCGTAATCGACGGTCAGGCGCGTGGCATTTCGCTCGCGCGTGCGGGGCAGAGCTCCGGCGCCACCGTCAAGGAACATTGGATGGATACCGAACGCGCGCTGCTATCGCAGATGCGCGAGCTGGAGCCCGATGCTTGCGCCGAGTATCTCTCATTTGTGCGCGCAACCATCCGAACTAACAACCGCCTGCTCGAGAGCAGCCCGTTGCCGCACGACAACGAGGTCACGCTGCTTGCCGTTGATCGCGATGTCCACGGCCTGGGCGTTGGCTCGGTGTTGCTCGATGCCGCGGTCTCGCACCTGTCCTCGCTTGGAGCGACGAGGGCGCACCTGTACACCGACTCCAACTGCTCGTGGAAGTTCTACGAGTTGCACGGATTTAAGCGCACGGCCACACACCGCGCCAACCGCGAAGAGCGCCGCCACGACATGCCGCGCGAAAGCTTCCTCTACGAACTCGATCTAACAGCCTAAATCTGGCAGTTAGGGACGCTCCTTTTAATATGAGCAGGACATTGTCAAGAGGCAAAATC
>CAJLCM010000029.1:0-25800 GCA_905205145.1 uncultured Collinsella sp. | reverse complement strand
TGACCGCTGATTCAAGTCACCGGGCCTAAATCTTTTTCATGCATTTGAATAGAGCGGGCAACTCTCTTGGGGCCGTCTGCATGACGTGTGCCTGGCGCGCGTGGCACAGCATCCCATTTTTGTGTCCGCACGGGTGGCTACGCTTACCGCAACGTAGCCATTCGTGGAAAGGACGGATGTCATGGCAACGGATAAGACCGGTTATGTGAGCGTTGGCGCCGAGATAGAGGACGAGGTTATGCCCGACCGCGTGATCTTTAGCATTGGCTTTGGTGGTCGCCGCACCACCAAGGAATCGTGCCTGGAGGATTACAACACCGATCGCGCCCGCGTAGCCGCCGCGCTGGCGCCCTTTGGTTTGGATAGCGAATTAACATGCTGTCGGTACACTTGTTATGCGCAGATGACGCGCAAGAAGGCGACGATTGTGGGCTACAACTACTATGCGTACGGTACGGTTGCCGCGCCTGTCGATTCGACTGACTTTGCTGCTGTGTGGACCGCACTCAATACCTGCGAGTCACATGCCGACATGAGCATTCGATTTGAGTTGGCGGATCAGCGCGCGGCGGAAGACGCCCTGATTGCCCGTGCGGTTGAACGTGCTCGCGGCAACGCGCAGGCACTTGCCGTTGCGGCGGGGTCTATGCTGGGCGGCGTCAAGCATATCTCGTATAACAGTCGGGCGGCGGGCTATGGTCGAACATACTGTGTTGCCGCGTGTGCTCCCGATGGGGCGTCCGGAGGCTCCGAGGAGACGGTGCTGGAGCCAGAGCCTATCGAGGTCGAGTGCTCCGTGGATATGGAATGGTGGCTGGAGTAGGAAGCAGGTGCTGAGTGGCTGAGGGACCGAGGCTTCGCTACCGAAAAAACCATTTGTTAAACTCAATGTCCGTGGGTAGAGTAAGGTCGACGGCAGCCCAAGTTGTGGATAGCTGGGCAGCGCCGTTACTTCGATTAAGGGGTCAATGCCTTAACGGCGTCGACCCCTCTTCTTTTGCTTCGTACGCTGCTTAAGTGCCTCGGAAAGTCCGATAAGCGCCGTGAGGAGCGAGACCAAAGCGGTCAGGAGCTTCACGAAATCAATCAGATCGGTCATGGGCATCACCTCCCGTCGCATGGAGGGCGCTGCCCGGCACATGGAACTGCCGTCAACAACTGCCATTCAATCAAAGCGCGGTCATAAATACGAATATATGTTCGATAATAACAGCAACGTGATTCCCTCGAATAGCAGCCTTTCGTAAGGGCGGCAGAAGACGGCGCTGGGCGATTGGGGCTAGACGCGCAGGTCTTCGTCACCGAAAGCCCGTTTGATTAACCAGCCCTCTGTAGGTACACTGCATATTGATGGGCCCGGGATGACCGCTGATTCAAGTCACCGGGCCTAAATCTTTTCATCCATTTGAATAGAGCGGGCGACTCTCTTGGGGCCGTCTGCATGGCGTGTGATTAGCGCATGGTATTGCGCCCAGCTTTCATGTCCGCGCGGCCACCTATCCTTACGGCAATGTAGCCGCTTATGTAACAAGCGGCAAGCAACGGAGAAAGGCCCTAACCGTGTCAGCTGAAAAGACGCCGTGTATCTCGGCTATCGATACGACGAACTTTGCGCGCCAGATTGTGCTGGACTTTGAGTTTGCGCCGGTGCCAAAGCAGCGCCAGCGCCGTGGGCTGCGCAATGAGATTATCGAGGTCGGCGCCGTTAAGCTCGATTACCACGGCAACGTTATGGGCGAGTTCTCGCAGTTTGTGCAGACGGAATTTACCGAAGGCGTTGCGTATCCCGTCCGCGAGCTCACGGGGATATCGGCCGTGGACACCGCGATGGCCGATCCGCTCTACATGGTGATAAAAAGGCTCAGCGATTGGATCGGTCGCTACTCCGCCCAGGTGGTCTGTTGGAGCGGTGCGGACCGTCGGCAGCTTTTGACCGAGTGCCAGGCAAAGCACATCGACCTTTCCACATTTCCTACGGACTGGGCCGACCTGCAGGCGTTTTACACCTCGATCATGGACGTTGGCAGCCACGGGCGCGTCTCGTTGGGCGACGCGGCAACGTGGTTCGGCATCGAGTTTGACGAGTCGACGGGCCATGCCCACAGCGCCCTAGCCGATGCGCACGTGACCGCCAAGCTGCTCAAGCAGGTGATGGACGGGGACTATCACGTGAGTCCGCGCGCCCAAGAAGTCCGCCAACGTTGGGGGATGGGCGAGCGGGCCCAGACACGCCTCTCTAGCAAGTGCCCCGAGCTGGGCGACCTGCTGCTGAAGCTGAAGGCGGCGGGAAGGTAGGGGCGTTAGCTGTCTGCATGGCGCGTGCCTGTCGCGTATCGTTACTCTTCCTGCTGCTTGGCAGGCAAGATGTAGACGTTCTCGGCGTCCACGGCGATCTGCGCGGGGCGGTTGTAGAGGGTGTCGATCTCCTTTACGCTCTGCTTGAACGGCGTGACGTCGGGCGTCTTTGCCTGATGGAGCTTTTCGAGGAGTTTCTCGGATTGCTTGTCGTTGAACTTTCCGATGCTCTCTCCTGCGCCTTCGAGCGCCTCGTCGATGAGTGTATGGTCGCCCACGGGGGTCTTTGCGATGGCGTGACCGAGCAATTTGCCCGCGGACGCGATACCGCCCAGCAGTGCCGCATCGACGGTGTCGACAGCCCCCGCTTCGAGTGCGTTGTAGCAGTCGGTGTAGAGCTCGCGGTACGCGATCGAATCAGCCTCGATCTTCGCAGTGGCGTCCGCGAGCTTTGCGGGCTCGAAGTTCTGGGCGAGCATGGGTTCGAGGAACAGCGAGAACGCGTGGATGTAGGTGGCGAGCTGGCAGTCTTTGAGGTAGTCGAGCACCTTGTCGAGGCGTCTGCCCAAGCCGTCTCGCACCTCGATGAACCCTTTCTTTTTCAGATCCGCCTGTGCCTGCGAGCGGAAGAGTTCCATGTCCTGCGCGGACGACTGCTTGATGTCGAGCACCTTCATATGGGCGTTTGCCATGTAGGTGGCGTTGCCGTAGTTGAGGCCGTAACCGTTGAGGATGTCTGCGAGCGTCTTGAGGTTGCCACGCATGTTGGCCTTGTCGCGCTGACGCATGTACTCGAACATTTCGTCGACGGACTCCTGGATGGAGTCGAGCTTTTGGTTTATCTGCGCGATTGCGGCTGCCATGAATAGCGATGTTGGATCGTAAGGCACCTGCGTGACGCTCGTGGCGATGTCGCCCTCGACTACGTGGAAGCGCGCCTGCCCAAGGCC
Organism: uncultured Collinsella sp.; assembly: GCA_905205145.1. GTDB lineage: Bacteria > Actinomycetota > Coriobacteriia > Coriobacteriales > Coriobacteriaceae > Collinsella. Next base: position 22,555 of record CAJLCM010000029.1, on the reverse strand, counting down.
CTTGGCGGCGTCGCGGTAGCCCCTGTGAGACCGCTGCCGTCCTTGAACGTGTTGAGTTTCGACGGATCGAGCGGGTTACCATATTTGTCAGTCGCCTGGAGCAGCGTGGGCACGCTCACCGTGTTGGTGACGGTGCGAAACATCGAGGGGAGCGAGGCGAACGCCACGCCGAGTTGGGGAATTCGCTCGAGCGGTAGCTTGATGGCGCCGGAGACGTCCACCCGCTTCTGAGTGAGCGCGAGGTGGATTTTGGTCGATGCGAGCTGTTTTGCCACGAGCTCCTCTCGGCCGTCGTTCGCCGAGGGTTTGGTCTCGTTGTCTGCCATAGCGCGCTCCTTGCTTACGTTGATAGTCGTGGGCATTATCTCATCGCCTGGTGGCTTGCTAGAGCGGGGTAGAGGCCGAGCGTCTGGCGAAACTCGTTAACTGATTGCATTTCAGCGGATTGGGTTGATTATAAGAGAAGGACGGCTATCCATCTGCCCTTCCCAGTTGAGTTCGCTTTGAGCTACTGTTCGTGCCTATGCTGCTTGGGCTCAAGCCTTCTCGCTGCCGTGAAGCAGGCCGTGGCCGCCATGGCCAATGCGATGCTGGCCATCCAAGTGGAGTCGCCGGTTGCAGCGAGCTTTGGTTCATCGGCTGTCGTGCGTCCCGACTTTTTTGTAGCCGCCTCGTCGGCGTCCTTTTCAGGAGTGGCAGGATCACTTTTGTTGTCGCCGGGTGAATCTACGTCGGTCTTTCCGCCCGCCTGCTCCCCTTGGGCCTTCCCCTCCACGGTGAAGGACGCATCGGTCGCCGTCCCGTCCTTCCAGACGGCCGTGACGGTGTGTCCGCCGCCGGCGAGCGTGTCCAGGTAGGACGGCCTGAGCTCGATAATCGTGCTGCCCCTGGTTGCGGTGTAGTTCTCGGCGGAGACCTCAGTTCCGTCCACGAGGAGACGCGTGAACTCATCGAGAGGACCGCTGAAGCGGAAGGTCAGACCGGCCTCGCCGTCCTTTGCATACGCCTGCCCGTCGCCCTTGGTGGCGGCATACAGCGGAGCGGTCACGTCGAAGGTGACGTCCCCCGCGTCGTCGACATCAAAGGTCTGAACGCCGGTCTTGCCGTTACGCTCGGCGTAGGCGGAGCTGTAGACGAAGGTCTCGTGGCCCGTCTTGTCGAGGACCGCGAGGGCTTGGATTTCAAACGAGCCCATCGAGAGCGACGTGGGGAACTCGATTTCGATATAGCCCCTTGCCGCATCGTAGCTGCAGCTCAACGTTTTGCGGGTCTTTAAAGAGTTCGGGTCCTCGACATAGCCGGGGTCGCCGAGGATCGGGGAGACAGACTTTACGCCGTCCGCGTCGCCTACATTGCAATAGATACGGAGGATCCCGCCGACGGGGACCCTCTTCGCGGAGATGGAAACGTTCGAGACCGTGGGCGGGTTCCGGTCGATCGCGCTGCCGGTCACCTCGAAGCACAGCTCGCTCGGGTCGCCAACCGAGAAAGTCGCGCCCGAAATGCCGTTGGCCCTGGCGTAGGAACTCTCGTACACATCGGTCTCGAACCCTAGGCCATCGGTGACCGAAAGGCCGATCAGCCTGTGCCTTCCGATCCTATTGCTGTCGAATGTGAGGTCAAACCCGTCGATAGACGAGCCTCCGTGATAATAGGCTGACGAAACAGAGCAGCCGTCGTCCGAATTCTCCCAGCCCTGCCGCAGTATGGGGGAAACGGAGCGAACGCCGTCGGCATCGGAGACGGTCCAAGAGATGTGGAGGTCGGCACCGGTTGCGACCTCCCTGCTCGAGAGCGACACGGAGGACACGGTCGGCGGGTTTTGGTCCTCGGGTCCCTCGGTCACCTCATACTCGAGGGGGTCGGTGGTGAAGGTCGGACAGTCGAGCCCCTTCTCCTCGGCATACGTCGTGTCGTAGACATCGGTAACCCATCCAAGACTATCGGTCACGCCGAGGCCGATGATCCGGTACCTGCAGGGCCGGTCGCTCGGGGAGGTGGAGATATCGAAGCCCGCGGTCGTGTTGCCGGTCGACGAGAAGGCGAGACGGGAACTGATTCCATGGTCTCCGGTATCGTTTTCGACAAGGACTTCGACTATGGGCGTGACGGACCGTACCCCGTCAGGGTCATCGACGCTATAGCCGACATGCAGCGTGGAGCCGGCCGTGACTGTCGTCGCGGATATCGTCACGTTGGAGATGCTGGGCGGGTTCGGGTCCGACGCGGCTAGGGCGGTTGAGGGCAAAGCAAGCGCTACGGTGGCGGACAGCGAGGCGAGCAGGCTAAGCGCGAAGCGCCTGGAGAATTTCAAGGAGGTCATTGGTGGTGCCGATCTTCCATAATTGTTGCAGCGATACCAGTATATCTTTGGCCCATGCTAGCCAGATGTTCTTTCCGCGAACGGCTCGTTAGTTTAGAGACGGCATATGGACGCCTGTCTCGTCCACGTTTCTCGTAAGGGCGATTATAAGGACATGAAGAGACTTTCTCGGAACAATCAATTGGGGATATCAAAGAAATGCTGGACGCCTCCTGATCGCTCAATGCCTTTGAGGTGAAATGCGGCGCATCGGCTACGTTGTTGAGATCATTTATCGAGCGATACGTCATTCCAGCTGAGGCCACCGTCATGAGGCTTCTGTTCCTACACCCCCCCGCAATCCCGCGCGCGGCACCCAACAGCTCGTACTCCCTCTCGCTCCACTGGCACAGCTCGGCAGTCTCGACGGCGTCGCGACACAGGTCCAGAAACACCTCAGCTCCCTCGCAGAAGCACTCGCGGGCAAAGTCACCCGAACCGCTTGCGACGCACGTGCCGTCGGCAAACAGCTTCCAGCTAGACAGCTCGCGCGAGTCGTCTCCAAGCAGCTTGATCTGCAGTACGTGCGGGTCGCCGGCGGTGTAGAGCTCTTTCTCGAGCGCCTGCACGGTAAAGCGCATCTGGTGGGGGAGACTGCTCTTGACCATGGCCGAGGCATAGCCGTTCGGCTTGTCCAGAAGATGCATTCGTTTTGGCTTGGCTGCCAGGTTGTGGAAGTTGCGCTCACTGCGCACGGAGAAATTGTCCATACGGACTCCTTTCATCGATATTGGCAGGGCCACCGTGCCTCTTGGCCGGTTGGCGTCGGGATCGTGGAGCCAACTCTCTACCCCGACTCTGGATAAAACGCGCCCGCTCCTTGCGGGCACGATGGGGTCTATCAACGTGTACGGACAGAAATCAAGCGCCATCCGCGAAATGACGCGCGGATGGCGTTGGTTTCCCAAGTGATTATTCGGCTTCCATCCGGAAAAGTGTCGAAATCAGCCGTGTAAAAGTACGGAAAAGTGTCGAAATGGGCACCTTAAAACTTCGGAAAAGTGTAGCTGGATGACAAAACAGCACTTAGAAGCCGGTGCTGGATGCGGGATCCTGCGGCTGCCTTCAGCTCTCGCTACTCATCGTCCCCGTCGTTGGGGTCGCCCTTGAGGGTGTTGATGTCCAGGTACTGGTTATCGTCTTCTCTTTGCTGGGTTTCCGACTCCGCTTGGGTGGGGCCGCGGAACAGCTGGAATCCCTCAAACGCAATGACACCGAGCAGGGCAATGACAATGGCGATAAAGGCAACCTTGACTGCCTGCGGAAATTCCGAGAAACGCAGCGCCTTTTCCTTGGCGTAATAATCGGCGAAGCGCTCTTCGCCCGTGCTTTTGGTATACGCCGGCGCGGACGCGGCCTCCGGGTCATATTCCGGTGCAGGCGTGGCAGCGTACGGATCGTTGAGATAATCGCTCGATGCGGTGCCATAATCCTCGGTCTCGATGCGACCGTTGCCAGCATAGCCATCGGAATAATCGGAATATGCCGCACCGCCCTCATAGTCCGCGGCGCTCGTGTTGGCGGCAAAAAGCGGGTTAACTGGAACATCGAGCGCCGGCATGCCGGTAGAGGTCTCATCCAGATCGGCTGCAGCCCAGGAATCGTGGGTAACCTGATGGGCAACGGGCTCATCGAGCCTTGTGACCGGAGGCTTGCGCGCCGCAGGAACGGGCAACTGCTGGGCGTTATACATAACGGTGCTGTCGGCCGATTTGCTCTGCGTCGCTGCAGCGAGAAATGCCGCCGTCTCGGACGGGTCGCTTGCGGGGCGGGGAGCGGGCGTGGGCGCCGAAGTGGGTGCGGGCGACTGCGCAGGAGTCGGCGCAGATGCGGGCTTAGGCGCAAGTGCGGGATTGGGGCTTGACGGGCGAGCCCCGCCGCCCATGAGTTCGTCGGCGGTCCACGGGCGATCATCCATCACGTCGTCAAGGCTCAGCGAAAACAGGTCGTCTTCGCTCTCATCGAACATGTGGTGCACATGTCCACCAATTGCCGGAATCAATCCGCGACCGGTGCATGATGCCTTGCTCAACGCCATTCTGTTCCATCCTTTCGAAATACTAATGACATCGATTATATGGAACTTCCCAAGCGGCCCGGTCTTGGATTCGTGCTTTCCAGAACTCGCACCCAAAAGGGGAGGGGCAATCCAGGCGAGTGCCTACTTGTCGCCGGCCGCCGCCTTGGCCTCATTGAGGTAGCTATAGAAGCTGTACTTGGAGATGCCAAAGAACTCGCAGGCGCGCTCGCTCGACTTGGAAATGAGGAAGGCGCCGCGACGGTCGAGGTAGCCAATGGCACGAATGCGCTCGTCTTTGGTCATGAGTGCCGCGGGCTTGCCCACAAACTGCTCGCACTCGTGCAGCAGGTCCTCGAGCAGGTCGCCGATGTTCTTGGTAATGGGCTCGGGCTCGGTATAGCCCGTGCCGCCGGTGCCGGTAAAGGCGTCGAGCGAACGCTCAAAAGCCTTCATAAGCGTAATGTCAAAGTTGATGCCCAAAATGCCGACGGGTTTGCCCTCATCGTTGCGGATAAAGATCGTCGACGATTTGAGCAGCTTACCGTCGGTGGTTTTAGTGAGGTACGGCTCGCGGTCGTGTACGTCGGTGGCGCCTTCGTGCATGGACTCAAACACGATATGGCTGGGGCCGTCACCCAGTTTGCGCCCGCTGACGTGGCCGTTTTCGATCACTACGATGGAGTGGTCCACGTCCTCGGTCTCCAGATCGTGGACGACGACTTCGCAGTTGGGGCCAAATTGGAGCGCCAGGCCGTGTGCGAGGCGCTTGTAAAACTCAATCTGTGCGGGGGTCATGGGTACCTTCCTAAAAATTAGTTTGGGCTCACTGTGCCATAAACCACACATGACCGCAAACAAATCCATCAACAAGGCAATTCATGACCGTTCGGCGGCGAAAAAGTACCGATTACGGCAACAAACAATTCGTTAGATATACCAATCAAAAAGTGTGATAGAACATTACTAACAAACTTTTTGTTTGGCATCCACATAAAAGTTCAGTCGTGTGAATGGGATCGGGCTGAAACGCGTATGCGGGGGCCGGCAAGAGAGGACTTAAGGAGTTCACCGTATGGCCGATAAGATCCAGTGGGCGGGCAACACGATGCCCAAGAGCGATGACAAGCACTTGGGAATCATGAGCCTCGACCACGTGAAGAAGGCCCGTGCCTTCCACCAGTCGTTCCCTCAATATACCGTCACTCCGCTTGCCCGTCTGGACGGTCAGGCTGCGCGCCTGGGCCTGTCCAACCTGTGCGTTAAGGACGAGAGCTATCGCTTTGGCCTCAACGCCTTTAAGGTCCTGGGCGGCTCGTTTGCCATGGCCAACTATATTGCCGATGAGACCGGCAAGGACGTTGCCGACTGCACCTTCGATTACCTGACCTCCGATCAGCTGGCCGAGGACTTTGGCCAGGCCACCTTCTTTACCGCCACCGACGGCAACCATGGCCGCGGCGTGGCATGGGCTGCCAACAAGCTGGGCCAGAAGGCCGTCGTTCACATGCCCAAGGGTTCCACTAAGCCCCGCTTCGATAACATCGCCGCCGAGGGCGCAACGGTGACCATCGAAGAGGTCAACTACGACGAGTGCGTGCGCATGGCCGCTGCCGAGGCCGACGCCTGCGAGCGCGGCGTCATCGTTCAGGACACCGCCTGGGAGGGCTACGAGAAGATCCCGTCCTGGATCATGGAGGGTTACGGCACCATGGCTTCCGAGGCTGCCGAGCAGCTGCGCGAGATGGCCATCAACCGCCCGACGCACGTGTTTGTCCAGGCTGGCGTGGGTTCGCTCGCCGGCGCCGTGGTGGGCTACTTCACCAACCTGTATCCCGATAACCCGCCCACCTTCGTCGTGGCTGAGTGCGCGCCTGCCGCCTGTCTGTACAAGGGCGCTGCCGCCGGCGACGGCGATCCGCGCATCGTGGACGGCGACATGCCCTCCATCATGGCCGGTCTGTGCTGCGGCGAGCCCAACATTCTGGGCTGGGATATCCTGCGCAACCACGTCACCGCCTTCGTGTCCTGCCCCGACTGGGTCACCGCTCGCGGCATGCGCACCCTGGGCGCTCCCGAGAAGGGCGACCCGCGCGTCATCTCCGGCGAGTCCGGCGCTGTGACCACCGGCCTGGTCGAGACCCTCATGCTCGATCCCGAGTACGCCGAGCTCAAGGAACTCATCGGCCTGGACAAGACGAGCTCCGTGCTCTGCTTCTCCACCGAGGGCGACACCGATCCCGACCAGTATCGCCGCATTGTTTGGGAAGGCGAATATCCCACTTGCTAATCGTTGGGGCGGAGTAAATAGGTATCGCTCCGCCACCTCACAGGTAGATTCCTTCGTTTGAAAGGTTATGAACAATGGCTAAAGAACTCGATTTCGACGCTATCAAGGCTGCTGCTGAGTCCCATCGTGCTGATATGACTCGCTTCCTGCGCGCTATGATCTCCCATCCCTCTGAGTCTTGCGAGGAGGGTGAGGTTGTCGCCTGCATCAAGGCCGAGATGGAGAACCTTGGCTATGACGAGGTCAAGGTCGATGGCCTGGGCAACGTCATGGGCTTTATGGGCGAGGGCGACAAGATCATCGCCATCGACTCCCACATCGACACCGTCGGCATCGGCAACATCGAGAACTGGGATGCCGATCCCTATGAGGGCTACGAGACCGACGAGATCATCTACGGCCGCGGCGGCTCCGACCAGGAGGGCGGCATGGCTTCTGCTACCTACGCTGCCAAGATGATGAAGGACATGGGCCTCATCCCCGAGGGCTACAAGATCATGGTCGTCGGCACCGTCCAGGAAGAGGACTGCGACGGCATGTGCTGGCAGTACATCTACAACAAGGATGGCATTAAGCCCGAGTTCGTCATTTCCACCGAGCCCACCGACGGCGGCATCTATCGCGGTCACCGCGGCCGCATGGAGATCCGCGTCGACGTTCACGGTACCTCCTGCCACGGCTCCGCTCCCGACCGCGGCGACAACGCCATCTACAAGATGGCCGACATCATCGCCGACGTCCGCGCTCTCAACAACAACGGCTGCGACGAGTCGACCGACATCAAGGGCCTCGTCAAGATGCTCGACCCCAAGTACAATCCCGAGCACTTCGAGGATGCCCGCTTCCTGGGCCGCGGCACCTGCACCGTCAGCCAGATCTTCTACACCAGCCCCAGCCGTTGCGCCGTGGCTGATTCCTGCGCCATCTCCATCGACCGTCGCATGACCGCCGGTGAGACCTGGGAGTCCTGCTTGGACGAGATCCGCAACCTGCCGGCTGCCAAGAAGTACGGCGACGACGTGAAGGTCTCCATGTACATGTACGACCGTCCGTCCTGGACCGGCGAGGTCTACGAGACCGAGGCTTACTTCCCCACGTGGATCAACAAGGAGACCGCTCCGCACGTCAAGGCCCTCGTCGACGCCCATAAGGCCATGTTTGGTGACGAGCGCATCGGCTGCGAGCCCAGCATGGACAAGCGCACCGGTCGTCCGCTGTGCGACAAGTGGACCTTCTCCACGAACTGCGTTTCCATCCAGGGCCGCTACGGCATCCCCTGCGTCGGCTTTGGCCCGGGTGCCGAGTCTCAGGCTCACGCTCCCAACGAGGTCACCTACAAGGACGACCTGGTCACCGCTGCCGCCATGTACGTGGCTGCCCTGAACCTCTACGATCCGAGCAAGGCCGATGGCGACGCCACCGTGTTCCGCGCCGGTCTGACCAACAACAAGATCGATTAGTCCCATTCCTCGATTTTGTTGAGCCGGGGGCCGCTCGTGTCCCCGGCGCTCCCTGTTGACTTGGGGCCCGCGGTCGTTATCTCCCATGCTTCCTCAACGGTGGCGGGTCCTCGTCATGGTGCTCTGCATGTTCTAGCCACACGCGCATGCCGGAGCACATCTACTCATTGCGATCGTTTCATCTTTAGAAAGGACATTTCCATGGACGCTAAGTTTACCGAGCTCGTCGAGCAGCTGAACGGCCTCGATTTTAAGGGCATGTACGGCAGCGACTTCCTGCACACCTGGGACAAGACCACCGATGAGCTCAAGGCTCTCTACATCGTCGCCGACGCCCTGCGCGAGCTGCGTGAGAACAACGTTTCGTCCAAGATCTTCGACTCGGGCCTGGCCGTCTCCCTGTTCCGCGACAACTCCACCCGTACGCGTTTCTCTTTCTCTAAGGCCGCCAACCTGATCGGCCTTGAGCTGCAGGACCTGGACGAGAAGAAGTCCCAGATCGCTCACGGCGAGACCGTCCGCGAGACCGCTACCATGATCTCCTTCATGGCCGACGTCATCGGCATCCGCGACGACATGTACATCGGCAAGGGCGACGCCTACATGGCCGAGGTCTCCGAGTCTGTCCAGCAGGCTTACGAGGACGGCGTTCTGGATCACCGTCCCACGCTCATCTCCCTGCAGTCCGATTCCGATCACCCCACGCAGTCCTCTGCCGACATGCTCTACCTCATCAACGAGTTTGGCGGCCTCGAGAACCTCAAGGGCAAGAAGGTTGCCGTTACCTGGGCCTATTCGCCCTCTTACGGCAAGCCGCTGTCCTGCCCGCAGTCGCTGATCAGCCTGCTGCCCCGCTTTGGCATGGACGTCACCCTGGCCCACCCCGAGGGCTACGACCTCATGCCCGAGGTCGTCGAGCGCGCCAAGGGCTATGCCGCCGAGTCCGGCACCACCTTTAAGCAGGTCAACACCATGGCCGAGGCCTTCGAGGGCGCCGACATCGTGATCCCCAAGAGCTGGGCTCCGTTTGCCGCCATGGAGAAGCGTACCAATCTGTACGCCGAGGGCGACGACGCCGGCATCGCTGCGCTCGAGAAGGAGCTGCTCGCCCAGAACGCCACCCATCAGGACTGGTGCTCCACGACCGAGCTCATGGAGAAGACTGCCAACGGCCAGGACACCATCTTTATGCACCCGCTGCCCGCCGACATCTCCGGTGTCTCCTGCGAGCACGGCGAGGTTAACGCCGACGTCTTCGACATGCACCGCGTGGGCATGTACAAGGAGGCCAGCTACAAGCCGTATGCCATCGCAGCCATGATGTTCCTGCAGAAGGTTGCCGATCCCGCCGCTACCCTCAAGGCCCTCGACGAGCGCAACACCGCCCGTTGGCTCCAGGCCTAAAGCCGGGTTGAGGTAAGCCATGTAAAAGGGGCGCTCTGCCAACCGGCGGGGTGCCCCTTTTTTGCATCGCGGGCGTGCGGGATAAGCGCTTTCGATGTGGATGCCCGCGGCGCGAGTTATGGGTACGATGGTTTCAGGGGAGGTATCACCATGAAACTTGGATGCGTCATTATGGCCTCGGGCGAGGGCAAGCGGTTTGGCTCCAACAAGATGCTTGCCGATATCTATGGCGAGCCGCTGATTGCCCGGACCATCGATTCGGTTCCCCGGGGCTTTGACGTCGTGGTTTCGACGCGTTGGCCCGAGGTCGTTCAGATTTGCGAGGACAAGCATTGCCCGTGCGTGCTGCACGATGGCGAGCTGCGCAACGAAAGCGTCCGTGCGGGCCTTTCATGGGGAGTCGAACGCAACTGGAAAGGTTGCCTCTTTTTGCCGGGCGACCAGCCGCTCGTGAGTTCGGGTTCTTTTGAGGCTATGGTTCGTGCATTTGACGAGCGTGGCCGCAAGCATCCGGTGCGTCTTGCGTGCAACGGTGAGCCTTCGAGTCCGGTGCTCTTTCCGGCGGAACTGTTCGATGCGCTCATGCGTCTTGAGGGCAAGGACGGCGGGGGCTCGATTCTCAAAGGTCGCGTCGACGTTGCGCTGGTCGAGGCGCGTGCCTACGAGCTGTGGGACGTCGATACCGCCAAGGGACAGCGACGCATAACGGAGCATATTGCCGCCTGCTCGTATTTTGATCGCGTGGCCAACTGCATCAATCAATAAGGAGCAATTATGATCATTATCAAAAACGGCGCGCTCGTGACGCCCCAGGGGCTTCGCCGCGCCGATCTTGCCATGGAGGGCGACAAGATCGTGCGGATTGCCGCGGCGATTGAGCCGGGCGCCGACGATACCGTCGAGGACGCCGCGGGCTGCTGGGTGTTTCCCGGCTTTATCGACGGCCACACGCACATGCAGTGCTGGACTGGCATGGATTGGACAGCCGATAGCTTTGAAACCGGCACGCGTGCGGCTGCCTGCGGCGGTACGACGACCATCGTGGACTACGCGACGGCTGATCGCGGCGTGACCATGCCCGATGCCTTGGCCGAGTGGCATCGCCGTGCCGACGGAACCTGCACGGCCAACTACGCCTTTCATATGGCACTCGCCGAGTGGAATGAACGCAACCGCGCCGATCTTTCGGCTATGCGCGAGGCGGGCGTATCGTCGTTTAAGACCTACTTTGCCTACGATCATTTGCGCCTGGACGATGCCGAGACGCTCGAGGTGCTCGAGGAGCTCAAGCGTATTGGCGGCATACTGTGCGTGCATTGCGAGAACGGTACGCTGGTGAATGAGCTGCAGAAGCGCGTGTACGAGCAGGGGATTCATGGGCCCGAGGGGCATGCGCTCAGCCGCCCGGACGTGTGTGAGGCCGAAGCCGTGAGCCGCCTGCTGTATCTGGCGCACCTGGCCGGCGACGCCCCAGTCAACGTGGTGCACCTTTCGACCAAGTTGGGGCTCGAGGCCATTCGTGCGGCCAAGGCGCGCGGGCAGAAGAATATCTATGTCGAGACCTGCCCTCAGTATCTGATGCTCGACGACACCTGCTATCTGGAGCAGGGCGAGGACGGCTTTGCGGGCGCCAAGTACGTGATGAGCCCGCCGCTGCGCCATGCCGGCGACCGTGCCGCGCTGCGCGAGGCGCTTGTGGCCGGCGAGATCGATACGATTGCGACCGATCATTGCAGCTTTAACCTGCACGGGCAAAAGGACCGCGGGCGCGACGATTTCCGCGCCATTCCCAACGGCGGGCCCGGCGTGGAGCATCGTCCCGTCGCGATTGCCACGAGCTTTGAGGGACAGCTGGGACCCGAGGATCTGTGCCGCTTGATGAGCGAGAACCCGGCGCGCGTGTTTGGCATGTATCCGCGCAAGGGCTGTCTTGCCGAGGGCTCCGATGCCGACGTGTGCGTGTGGGATCCCCAGGCGCGCTGGACCATTCGCGCGGCGACACAGCATCAGGCTGTGGACTACACGCCGCTCGAGGGCTTTGAGGCGCATGGTCGCGCCAAGGCCGTGTTTGTGAACGGTGTGCTGGCGGCGCGCGATGGCGAGCCCACCGGAGTCCAGCCCGGTCGCTACGTGCCCCGCTAGCAGCAAAGATGCCGTGTCCCCTCCTCAGTTGCGGTGAAATACGGACTGTTTGCGGCCGTCAGGTGGCCAAACAGTCCGTATTTCACCGCAACTGACGAGATGGGGCCGGCTACTTGAGGCTGGTGGCGATGAGGGGGCGGTTGAGGGCTGCCTCGAAGCGGTCGGCCATCGTGGGGTCGCTGAGCGTGTCGACTTGGTTGAGCATGACGCGTGCGGTGCTGAGTTTCAGCGCCTGCATCTCGGCATTGAGCACCTGGGCGACGCGCTCGGGCGTGGCGATGTCGGTGAGCTCGCAGCCGCAACGCTCGCAAAAGAGCTCGGGGCGGTGGACGGCTTCGTTGATGGGCTTGCTGAGTCCCGAGGCGCCGACGACCCAGACAACGTTTGCCGTGCCAGAGGGAATCACCGGCTCCCAGGCGGCGTGCGCCTTGAGCGGGAGCCGCTTGCTACCGTCTGCCTCGGCCAACACATAGTCAAAGCGCTGTGCCAGCCCGCCGAGTGGCTCGGCGGGGGCGGAGAGCTTGCCTGTCTCCGGGTCCAAAACACCCACCTGGCAGATACTTCCGCGGCTCATGCCCGCGCATGCCTCGCAGGTGCAACCGGGGACATGCGAGGCGCCCGGCTTCCAAGGCGCGGCGTCCAGGCGACGATTCGACCCGTCCCATGGCACGCCGGCAACGGGAAGCATATGCGTGGTGGTGCAGAGGAGCACGCGGCCGCCAGCGCGCATGAGCTCAAGACCCAGCGTTTTGAGCAACGTCGACTTGCCGCCGCTGCCGATAATCGCGGTAATGCCCGGCTCGATCCTGAGCGCCGAGGCAAGATTGTCGCTAACCGTTTCCATCTGTTCACCGCCGTATAATACTGTGATAATAAATAATCATTAGAGTAGCGGTCGAACCGCTTTTGCTCTGCTCAAACCGTAGCACAGGGAGGTGCCCCGGGAATGCTCGTTTATGTTCGCGGCGCCGGCGATATCGCCACGGGTGTCGCCGCTCGCTTGGTGCGCGCCGGCGTGTCGGTCGTCATGGCCGATATCGCGGTTCCCACGTGCATCCGCCGCACAATCAGTTTTTGCGAGGCTATTCGCCTGGGCGAGGTCCAGGTCGAGGGCATTCGCGCTCGCTTGGCGCAGACGCCGGCAGAGGCGCTTGCAATTACCGAGGCCGGAGACGTCGCCGTCGTGGTAGACCCCCAGGCCAAGATGCTCGATGAGCTTAAACCCGCTGCCGTGGTCGACGCGATTTTGGCCAAGCGCAACCTGGGTACCACGCGCGACATGGCGCCTGCCGTCATCGCCGTGGGGCCGGGCTTTACCGCGCCGGTTGACTGCGACGCCGTGGTCGAGACCATGCGCGGGCATTTCTTGGGCCGTGTCATTACCCAAGGTTCGCCCCAGCCCAACACGGGCGTGCCGGGCATTATCGCCGGCTATGGCAAGGAGCGCGTAATCCACAGCCCCGCCGCCGGCGTGTTTCGGTCCGACCGCGCAATCGGCGACATCGTGCGCGCCGGAGACGTGATTGGCTACGCGGGCGATACGCCCATGCGCACGCAGATCGATGGCTGTCTGCGCGGGCTTTTGGCGAACGGCGTGCAGGTGACCGAGGGCTTTAAATGCGCCGATGCCGATCCGCGCGGCGATGCCAGCTATATCAACTACATTTCGGACAAGGCGACGTCGGTCGGCGGCGGCGTGCTCGAGGCACTCGCTATGCTCACCGATATCTTTAGAGGATAGAAGGCGGCAATGGAAAAGCTCGATGTTGTGAATGCGGCGCTTGTCGCCCTGCGTGCTGGCGAGACGTGCGAGCTCGTGGTCGTGGCCGGCACGGCGGGGTCGTCGCCGCGCGGCGTGGGCGCCTGGATGGTCGTCTTTGCCGACGGCAGCCAGGCGGGCACCATCGGCGGCGGCAAGATCGAGCTCTTTGCGCTGGACGAGGCGCGAGAGCTGCTGGCCGCGGGGCAATCGCGTCTGGTCCGCTACACCATGGGCGGCGAGAACTCCGATACCGGCATGATCTGCGGCGGAGCCATCTGCCTGTGCTATCTGCATCTGGATGCGACCCAGGCACCGTTGTTTCAGGAAATTGCCGACGTCTTGGTCTATCGGCGCATCGGCGACTTCGTCATCGACTTTGAGCCGTTTATCGCGAGCGCGCTCGAGGGCGATGTGGCCGAGTACCATGGCGAGGCATCGCGCCATACCATTGCCGGCTGCCCCGGGCTTTCGCTGGTGGAGGAGGGGAGTAAGGTCACCTACACCAACGCGGCCTCTGAGATTCCCGCGGCGCACATCGAGACGCTCTGCCCCGAGGGCCTGACCTACATCTTTGGCTGCGGCCACGTGGGCGCCGCGACGGCGCGGGTGCTCACGGCGGCGGGCTTTGCCGTCGTGACGTGCGACGACCGTCCCGGCACGCTGACCCCCGATTGGGTGCCCGGTGTCTACGACCGTCGTCTGGTCGACTACAAGAACCTGAGCAAGCAGTGCCCCATCGGCCCGCGCGACTTGGTGGTCGTGGCCACAGCAGGCCACAAGTCCGATATCGACGTGGTGATTCAGGCCATGCGTGCCAAGCCTGCCTACCTGGGCTGTCTGGGTTCGCGTCGCAAGACGGCCTTTGTGCGTGCCCGCCTGGAGCAGGAAGGCTTTACACAGGACCAGATCGACGAGCTGCACCTTCCGATCGGCGTTGCCATCGAGGCCGAGGACCCCGAGGAGATCGCCATCTCCATCGCCGCCGAGATGATCCACCTGCGCCGCACCAAACTCGTCCCCCGCAAGCGCTAATCGCATCCCCACCAATAAGTTGCGGTGAAATACGGACTGTTTAAGCCTGTTAGGCCGCCAAACAGTCCCTATTTCACCGCAACTGCTTCTTGGGACCCATTTGTGCGGGGGAGTTGTGGAGTTGTGCAGGCAGACGAGGTTTTTCTGGAAATACGCTCACGATGCGCGTATAGTACCGATTGTTTTGTCGGCTCCTGCTGCGTCGAGTCCAAACCGCAAAATGCCATGAGCGGCGCGGATGCAGCCAGGAGGCACGAGGACAACCCATCGTGGCCACGCCCCGTGCTTAAAACCCCAAGAAGGAGTGAACAATGGCAGAAGAGAAGTATGTGCCGCGTCTGAAGACCAAGTACAACAACGAGGTCAAGCAGCAGCTTCAGGACAAGTTCCAGTACGAGAACGTCATGATGATCCCCAAGTTTGAGAAGATCGTCGTGAACATGGGTGTCGGCGAGGCCGCTACCGATTCCAAGGCCATCGACGGTGCCGTGCGCGACCTGCGCGCCATCACCGGACAGCAGCCGATGATCACCCGTGCCCGTAAGTCCATCGCTACCTTCCGCCTGCGCGCTGGTATGCCGATCGGCTGCAAGGTTACCCTGCGTGGCGACCGTATGTGGGAGTTCTTCGATCGTCTGACCTCCGTCGCGATCCCCCGTATCCGCGACTTCCGCGGCATTTCCGCCAAGAGCTTCGACGGCCGTGGTAACTTCTCCATGGGCGTCACCGAGCAGCTCATCTTCCCCGAGATCGACTTCGACTCCGTCGATCACCAGCGTGGTATGGACATCACTTTCGTGACCACCGCCAACACCGATGAGGAGGCCAAGGCCCTTCTGGACGCCTTCGGTTTCCCGTTCAAGAAATAGGTTCACCTGCCCTATAAGCGCCGTTCCCACAAGGGGGCGGCGCTTGGGGCGAACAATACTCTATGTGAGGAGGATATAAGTGGCTAAGACATCGATGATCGTCAAGTGCAATCGCAAGCAGAAGTTCTCTACTCGTGAGTACACGCGCTGCCAGCGCTGCGGCCGTCCGCACTCTGTGTACCGCAAGTTCGGCCTGTGCCGTGTCTGCTTCCGTGAGCTTGCACTCAAGGGCGAGCTTCCCGGCGTTAAGAAGGCCAGCTGGTAAGTCACTACCAGCGTTTCAAGCATCCGTTTGGAACAGGGAAAACGCGCTAAAAAGGCTTTGCCGTTAAGGGCGGTGAAGAACCAAGAGCACGTGTTCATCAAGAACGAAGGAGAATCTGTATGAACCTTACAGACCCGATCGCAGATATGCTTACGCGCATCCGTAACGCTAACTCTGTGAACAAGGCCACGGTCTCCATGCCGAGCAGCAAGAAGCTCGTCGAGATCGCTCGTGTTCTGCACGAGGAGGGCTACATCGAGGGCTACGATGTCGAGGACACCGTTCCCCAGAAGACTCTGCACATCACGCTTAAGTATGGTCCCAAGAAGGCTAAGGTCATCAACGGCATCCGCCGCATTTCCAAGCCGGGCCTGCGTAAGTACACCGGCGTTGCCGACATGCCCCGCGTCCGCGGTGGCCTTGGTACCGCCATTATTTCCACCAGCCATGGCGTCATGACCGACCGCGATGCTCGCAAGCACAACGTCGGCGGCGAGATCATCGCTTACGTCTGGTAATTCGCTCGGTAGGTAGAAGGAAAGGAGATCACCGTGTCTCGTATCGGTAATAAGCCTGTCCAGATTCCCGCCGGAGTCGAAGTGGCAGTCAACGGCAACAACGTTGTCGTCAAGGGCCCCAAGGGCCAGCTCGAGCTCGATGTCTTTGAGAAGCTCGCTATCAACGTCGAGGACAACGTCCTCACCGTTTCCCGTCCCGACGACGAGCGTGAGACCCGTGCCCGCCACGGCCTCACCCGCGCCCTCATCCACAACATGGTTGTTGGCGTTTCCGAGGGCTTCGAGAAGAAGCTCGAGCTCGCCGGCGTCGGTTACCGCGTGCAGCAGAAGGGCAAGAACCTCGAGTTCTCCCTGGGCTTCTCGCACCCCGTGATCGTCGAGGCTCCCGAGGGCATCACCTTCGAGGTTCCCGACAACACCCACGTGAACGTCAAGGGTATCAACAAGCAGCAGGTCGGTCAGATCGCCGCTGAGATCCGCGGCCATCGTCCTCCCGAGCCTTACAAGGGCAAGGGTATCCACTACGTTGGCGAGCACATCCGCCGCAAGCTGGGTAAGGCCGCCAAGTAGTCGTAACCGACTCACTCGCATAAGACCAGCACCCCGTCAGGTGCTGGCAAGATCAACCTTTTTAGGAGTTTACGTATGAACAAGCATAAGGCGAAGCTGGAAGGCCTCAAGCGTCGTCAGCGTCGTGTTCGCGGCAAGGTCTCGGGTACCTCCGAGCGTCCGCGTCTTCGCGTGACCCGTACTAACGCCAACATCTATGCCCAGATCATCGACGACAGCAAGGGCTCCAGCCTGACGCTCGTCTCTGCCTCGACCCTCGAGGCCGAGTTCAAGGGCACCCACACCTCGAACAAGGAGGCTGCGGAGAAGGTCGGTCAGCTCGTTGGCAAGCGCGCCATCGAGGCCGGCATCACCAAGGTCGCCTTCGATCGCGGTGGCCGTATCTACCATGGCCGCGTCAAGGCCCTCGCCGACGGTGCTCGTGCCGCCGGTCTCGAGTTCTAGGAGGTATGTAGCACATGGCTCGTAATCAGAAGCAGCAGCGCGAGGCCTCCGAGTTCGAGGAGCGCGTCGTTTACATCAACCGCGTGTCGAAGACCGTCAAGGGTGGTCGTCGCATGAGCCTCGTCGCTCTCGTCGTCGTTGGCGACGGCAAGGGCAACGTTGGCGTTGGCATGGGCAAGTCCGCTGAGGTGCCCATGGCCATCTCCAAGGCATCTCTCGATGCCAAGAAGAACATGTTCCACGTGCCGGTGACCGAGCAGGGCACCATCCCGCACGAGGTTCTCGGCCACTTTGGTGCCGGCCGCATCATCATCAAGCCCGCTGTCGAGGGTACCGGCGTTATCGCCGGCGGCGCTGTGCGTCCCCTCTTTGAGCTTGCTGGCATCAAGAACGTCCTGTCCAAGTCCCTCGGTACCGACAACGGCCTCAACATCATCAAGGCTGCCGTCGAGGGCCTCAAGGAGCTCTCCAGCCCTGAGGACGTCGCGGCTCGCCGTGGCCTGACGGTCTCCGAGATGTTCGTCGGTAAGGAGAACTAAGCATGGCTGACACCATCAAGATCAAGCAGGTCCGCAGCACCAACGGTTGCAAGCAGGACCAGGTCCGTACTGTCCGTGCCCTCGGTCTCCACAGGATCCGCGAGGTTCGCGAGATTGCTGACAACGAGTCCGTCCGCGGCATGATCTTCAAGGTCAAGCACCTTGTCGAGATTGTAGAGGAGTAGCAAATGCAGCTTCACGATCTTACTCCCGCGCCCGGTTCCACCAAGAACCGCAAGCGCGTCGGCCGTGGCAATTCTTCGGGTCACGGCACCACTTCTGGCCGCGGTCAGAAGGGCCAGGGTTCCCGCTCTGGCGGCACCAAGGGTGCCGGCTTCGAGGGTGGCCAGACTCCGCTGGCTATGCGCCTGCCCAAGCTTCCGGGCTTCCGTAACCCCCGTCGTATCGAGTACACCGCTGTTAACGTTGAGCGTCTCGAGCGTAAGTTCGAGGACGGCGCTGTGATCGACGGTGCCGCTCTTAAGGCCGCTCGCATCACCAAGAGCGAGTTCGAGCCCGTCAAGGTGCTCGGCAATGGTGAGCTCACCAAGAAGTTCACGGTCAAGGTCGACAAGGTCAGCGCTTCTGCGCAGGCCAAGATCGAGGCCGCCGGCGGAAAGGTCGAGCTGCCGTGCTAAATGGTCTTAAGAATGCTTTCCGCATCAAAGAATTGCGCGAAAAGATTCTTTTTACCATAGCTATGCTCGTCGTGTACCGCATTGGTGCGCACGTTCCTGTGCCCGGCATTCCCTTCCAGGGGATGCTGGGCCTTTTCTCGACCGATAACAATTCGGTCGCCGCAGGTGCTATGGCCCTCCTGAATCTTTTCTCTGGCGGCGCGTTGAGCTATGTGTCGGTGTTTTCGCTGGGCATCATGCCTTACATCACCAGCTCGATCATCCTCCAGATGCTCCAGGCCGTCGTGCCTTCCCTGCATGAGCTTGCCCGCGAGGGCGAGGTCGGTCAGACCAAGATTACGCAGTATTCGCGTTACCTCACCCTGGCTCTGGCAATCCTCAACTCCGTGGGTTACCTCTTCCTCTTTAAGAGCTTCGGCATCAGCTTCAATGGCGCCGGCGCTCCCGAGATCATCTTCGACCTCATGATCGTCGGTACGCTCACCGCGGGCGCCATGCTGATCATGTGGATTGGTGAGCTCATCACCCAGCGCGGTATCGGCAATGGCATGTCGCTGATCATCTTCGCGAACATCATGGCCGGTCTGCCGCAGGCTATCTTCTCCAGCACCGAGGGCAATGCCGGTGGCATCATCACCATGGTGATCATCTGCGCCATCATCCTGCTGGTTATCCCGCTGATTGTTTTCCTTGAGCGCGGCCAGCGCCGCATCCCGGTCTCCTACGCTAAGCGCGTCGTGGGCCGTCGCATGATGGGTGGTCAGACCACCTACCTGCCCATCAAGGTCAACACCGCGGGTGTCGTGCCAATCATCTTCGCTTCGGCGCTGCTGTACTTCCCGGCTCAGATTGCCGTGTTCTTCCCCGGCATCGGCTGGATTCAGGCAGTTGCCTCTGCGCTTTCGCGCGGCTGGCTCAACTGGGTGCTTAACGTTGTCCTCATCGTGTTCTTCGCGTACTTCTACACCTCCATGGTGTTCAACCCCGATGACACGGCCGATAACCTTAAGAAGCAGGGCGGCTTTATTCCGGGCGTCCGTCCGGGTAGGGCTACCGCGGCCTACATCAAGAACGCGCTCAACAAGATCACGCTTCCCAGCGCTGTCTTTTTGGCGCTCATCGCCATCGTGCCTTCGATCATCTTCTCCTTCACGGGTAACCATCTGATCCAGGCATTTGGCGGCACGTCCATCCTCATCATGGTCGGCGTCGTGCTCGACACGGTCGATAAGCTCGAAGGCCAGATCAAGATGTATGATTACGATGGATTCTTTAAATAGGCTAGAGGAGGATTGCTCATGAACCTCGTATTGCTCGGAGCTCCGGGTGCCGGTAAGGGCACCGTCGCACAGGAGCTCGTCGCCGAGTTTGGCGTCGCCCATATTTCCACGGGCGACCTGCTGCGTGCTGCCGTCAAGGGTGGCACCGAGCTTGGTATTCAGGCTAAGAAGTACATGGACGCTGGCGAGCTCGTTCCCGACCAGCTCGTGATCGACCTTGTCAAGGAGCGCCTTGCCGCCGATGACGCCCAGCAGGGCTTCATCCTCGACGGCTTCCCGCGCAACACCGCCCAGGCCGTGACGCTCGATTCCGAGCTCTCCGCCATGGGTCGCGAGATCGACTGCGCCCTTCTGGTCGATGTGGCCCCCGAGGTCATTATCGATCGTCTGTCTTCGCGTCGCACCTGCCGCGCCTGCGGTTACACCGGCACCGCTGCCGATGCTACCTGCCCCAAGTGTGGCGGCGAGATGTATCAGCGCGACGACGACAAGCCCGAGACCATCAAGAACCGTCTCGACGTCTACGAGAAGTCCACGAGCCCGCTCGTCGACTACTATCGTGGCCAGGGTCTGCTCAAGTCGGTCAACGGTGACCAGGCTCGCGAGACCGTGTACGGGGATGTCAAAGAGGCTCTCGGTCTATGATCAAGATTAAGTCTGCAACGCAAATCGAGCAGATGAAGAAGGCAGGAGCGCTATCTAAGATGGCGCTCCGCCACGTTGGAGCCATGGTGCGCCCCGGCGTTTCGACTTTTGAGCTCGATCAGCTCGCGGAGCAGATTATCCGCATGCATGGTGGCACCCCAGCCTTTAAGGGTTACGGCGGGTTTCCCGGAACCATTTGCGCATCGATTAACGATGCCGTGGTACACGGTATTCCCAACCCCGACATGATCCTGCGCGATGGCGATATCATCTCCATCGATACGGGAGCCGTTGTCGACGGTTGGGTCGGCGATAACGCTTGGACGTTTTTCGTCGGCACCCCCACGCCCGAAGCCAAGGCTTTGTGCGAGATCACGCGCGATTGCCTTAAGGCTGCCATCGAGCAGGCTGTTCCCGGTAACCATATCGGGGACGTCGGTTATGCCGTTCAGTCCCTCGCCGAGTCTCACGGTTACGGCGTGCTTCGCGATTATGTGGGCCATGGCATTGGCCGCGTGATGCACGAGGACCCCAACGTTCCTAACTATGGAAAGAAGGGGAGGGGCGTTCGCCTCCAGGCCGGCATGGTCATTGCCATCGAGCCGATGGTTACGATGGGTTCCAACCATGTGAGCACGGGCTCCGACGGTTGGATCGTCACGACCAACGACCACCTGCCCGCCGCGCACTACGAGAACACCGTCGCCATTACCAATGACGGCCCGGTGATTCTCACCACGGATGCGCAAGGTGCTTGGTGTTCCTTGCAAGGCGGTGAAATGTAAAAGTCGCCGCCCCCTGATGCCCAACCTCGCCTTTCAATTTCGAAGGCATGACCCCAAGGTCTATGCCTTCTCATTTCAAGGCGATCTTGGGCATCAGGGAACGGCTTTGTTTTACATTTCAAATGTAACAAGTTCCACTTAGTTGTGGAGCCATTACGAAGTTATTACGATGCGTGCATACGTGTTGTAGAATACTCAATCGCTGTCGTTTTCTAGAGAAAGATGATTGCTTGTGAAGAAGGAAGACGCAATTGAGCTCGAGGGTACGGTAAAAGAGCCGCTGCCCAACGCCATGTTTAAGGTCGAGCTCGAGAACGGTCATTCGGTTCTGTGCAACATTTCTGGCAAGATCCGAATGAATTACATCCGCATTCTCCCCGGTGACAGGGTTGTCGTGGAGCTTTCCCCGTACGACCTGACCCGCGGCCGCATCACCTATCGCTATAAATAGCGGCACGCATACACGCTCTTTTCCGACTGCAGGCTTAGCTCAACCTACGGTCGGTTTGCGTGTGAAGACCAGCCATAGTTTTAAACGCCTGCGGCTGGGCGAGTAGATAGTAGGGAAGTAGTTTGAGCGCTACCGAAAGGAAGAACGATGAAGGTACGTCCTTCGGTCAAGAAGATGTGCGATAAGTGCAAAATCATTAGGCGCCATGGCAAGGTCCTCGTCATTTGCGAGAATCCCCGTCATAAGCAGCGTCAGGGTTAAGAGAGGAGACTACGTTGGCCCGTATTAATGGTGTCGACCTCCCGCGTGAGAAGCGCGTTGAGATCGGTCTGACCTACATTTACGGCATCGGCCGCACCACTGCGACGAAGATTTGCGTCGAGTGCAACGTTAACGTGGATACGCGCGTTAAGGACCTCACCGAGGATGAGGTTAACGCCATCCGCGATTATATCGATAAGAACCAGATCATGGTTGAGGGCGACCTCCGCCGTGAGCGCAACCAGAACGTCAAGCGCCTTATGGACATCGGCTGCAACCGCGGCCTTCGTCACCGCAAGGGCCTCCCGGTCCGCGGCCAGCGCACCCACACTAACGCTCGTACCCGCAAGGGCCCGAAGCGTCAGATCGGTGCTAAGAAGAAGAAATAAGGAGCGCTAGATAGATGGCTACTGCTAAGAAGAACGTTCGCGCTGCCCGTCTGAAGCGCGCGGACCGTAAGAACATTTCCGTGGGCCAGGCTCACATTCGTTCTACGTTCAACAACACTATCGTTTCGATCACCGATCCCCAGGGCAACGTCATTTCCTGGAAGTCGGCTGGCCAGGTGGGCTTCAAGGGCTCCCGTAAGTCCACGCCGTTCGCTGCCCAGATGGCTGCCGAGGCTGCTGCCAAGCAGGCCATGGAGCACGGTATGAAGAAGGTTTCCGTCTTCGTCAAGGGCCCCGGCTCCGGTCGTGAGACCGCCATCCGCTCCCTCCAGGCTGCTGGCCTCGAGGTCTCGAGCATCCAGGACAAGACCCCCATTCCGCACAACGGCTGCCGCCCCAAGAAGCGTCGCCGCGTGTAACTGAAAGGATCGT
>CAJLCM010000028.1:0-26100 GCA_905205145.1 uncultured Collinsella sp. | reverse complement strand
GACTTGCAGCGACGGACCTCAGGACACTCTTACACCACGTCTGCGCGCGCGACCGGTCAAGCAGCGTATTGATAAAATTGACCCCGCCAGCAATAACCGCAAAGGATAGATAGGGCTTTAAGGATGGATGCAGGAAAAGCAACGATAAGCGGCGTGTTCAACGGATCGCGCCTGCTCGAAATACCTTTTTACCAAAGGGCGTACGTCTGGGGAGAAGAGCAATGGGAGCGTTTCCTCGGCGACATGGAGTTCGTCACGGCCTCGAAGCGGCCCTATTTCCTGGGCTCCATCATCCTGAAGCAGGCCTCCTCCGGCAACACCTGGTCCGAGGTCTCCGAGGTTCGCACCGTCATCGACGGCCAGCAGCGACTCACGACCATGGTCATCTTCTTCAAGGCACTCTGTGCAAAAAACGGCACCAACAATTTGTTTGAGCGAGATTTCGTCCTGGAGACCGGCGATGTCGCCTTGCGGCACGGCAAGTACGACCGGCAGGATTTCGAAAAGGTCGTCAGCGCCACGGGCTGCGAACCCCTCGAGGGCTCCTCGGCCATCGTCCTTGCCTACAACTACTTCCTCAAGAATATCGACCCGGAGAAGGTCGACAGGAACACGATCAAGTCGAACGTCCAGTTCGTCTGCATCGATCTTACCGAGGGCGAGGACGAGCAGCAGATATTCGACACCATCAACTCGCTCGGGGTGCGCCTGACGACGGCGGAGCTCCTTAAGAACTACTTCTTCAACCGCGAGAACGAGCAGGCGTTCAAGGAGTGCTGGGAAGACGTCTTCGAGCCCACGGCTGAGAAGAGGGAGTATTGGGAGCAGGAGATCGTTACCGGGCGCATCAAGCGCACGCTCGTCGACCTCTTCTTCGACGCGTTCCTCCAGATTCTGGTCCAGGACAAGAGGCGTGGCGTCACGACCGAGGACAAGCTCTTCTATTCGCGTACTTCGAACCTCTTCCAGTCCTACAAGGATTTCATCGGCAGGTACTGCAACGGAGACAAGGACGAGATCCTCAGCAGCATGAAGGCGTATGCCAAGGTGTTCGAGTCCACGTTTGACCCAAGCTGCTGCGACGCGGACATCCCCTCCGCCCCCGGCGTCGAGCGCCTGAACGTGCTGATATTCGGCCTCAAGAACTCGACGCTCATCCCGTACGTGCTCTACGTTCGAAAGAACGCGGAGTCTTCGAGCGAGGAATCTAAGATCTACGCCCTGCTTGAGAGCTACATCGTCCGCCGAATGCTGGTTCAGGCGACCACGAAGAACTACAACAGGCTGTTCACCTCGCTGATCTTGAACGAGGTGAAGGACGCGGAGGCGCTGAGGAAGGCTCTCGAAGCCAATGACGAGGCGACGACGTACATGCCCGGCGACGCCGAGGTTCGAGCGGCATTCGAGGAATCGTGTCTGTACAACCTCCAGTCCAAGGGCGTCCTCTATCTGCTGGAAAGCGCCATTCGTCCGGGCATGAGCAGCACGGCCCTGCTCGGGTTCAACCAGTACACCCTCGAGCACATGATGCCCAAGAAGTGGCGCAACAAATGGGGAGCCCTCGACGATGAGGCTGCCACGCGAAGGGACCGGAAGCTCCTCACGCTCGGCAACCTCGCCATCATCACGCATTCGCTCAACGCCTCCATCCGCGATGCCGATTGGCCCACCAAGAAGCAGGGAAAGGGATACAAGGACGGCCTTGCCCTCTGCGCCGCCGGCCTTGCGACCATGGCCGGCGCCCTAGAGAAGGAGTCTTGGAACGAGGGCGATATCGCCGATCGCGCCGAATGGCTTGCGGACAAGGCGTTGGAGGTCTGGCGCTAGGCCCTACCTGCGTCCCATCTCGAAGATGCTTGCGGTGTCGGAACCCGCATCGATGACGGATGGAACCGGCTCTTCCAAAAACGTAGTTCGTGGCGATGTCTCTTCCGTCGGCGCGTCAACAGGCTCGCCGAGCGCTAGGAAGAACCTCATCACGTGCTCAATTCTCTGTTGCAGGGACTCGCTCAGCTCGCCGTAGGAGGCCGCCAGCCGCACCTCCTTGGCCAATTCCGCCATCGAGTCCCTCAGTGCCTTCTGCACGCTCACGGAGGGCCTCACCTCGACCTGGGTATCGGTGAGCTTGGCGATGATGTAGTCCTGCCTGTTCATGCCGCTCCAGGCTGCCATCTCGCATATGAGCTTGCGCTCCTCGGGCGTGCAGCGGAACGCCATCGTCTTGCTGCGCTTGCGGGCGCTGTTCTCGCACGGCATCCTTCTTACCCCCTCGCCCCGTCGAGCGCGGCGGCCATCTCGTCCTGCTTCGTGGGGAACAGGTGCGCGTAGCGGTAGGTGATGTCCACCGCCTCGTGGCCCATGCGCTCGGCGATGGCCAGCGCGGAGAAGCCCATCTCTATCAGCAGGCTCACATGGCTGTGGCGTATGTCGTGTATGCGGATGCGCTTCACGCCCGACGCCTTGCACCCGCGCTCCATCTCGTGGGCCAGGAAGTGCTTGGTCACGGCGAACAGGCGCTCGTCGGGGGCGACGTCGTCGCGCATCTCGATGAAGTCCGCCATCTCGTCGCGCAGGAAGGCGGGCATGACGATCGTGCGCACGGACTTGGGCGTCTTGGGGTCGGTCACGGTGTCAACGCCGTTGAGGCTCTGGTACGACTTGTTGATGCGCAGCCGCGAGCTCTCCAGCATGAAGTCGGACGGCGTGAGCGCCAGGAGCTCGCCGCAGCGTATGCCCGTCCAGTAAAGCAGCTCGAAGGCGTGGAATGAGAGAGGCTTGTCCATGACGGCCTCGCTGAACCTCAGGTACTCGTCCTTGGTCCAGAACTGCATCTCGCCGCCCTTCTTCGAGCCTATCTTGTCTACCCTGCGCACCGGGTTGTCGCTGAGGCCGTAGTAGCGCTCGGCGTGGTTGAAGATGGCGTTGAGCTGGTTGTTCACTGTGCGCAGGTACGTCGGTGCCCAGGGCTTCCCGTCGGCGTCCCGGTGCTCGGTGAGCTCGTTTTGCCACCTGATGACGTCGATCGGCCTCACGTCGCACATGCGCATGTCCCCGAAGAACGGCACGAGCTTGTCGTTGATGATGTACTCCTTGGTGATCCACGTGTGCTCGCGTATGCGCGGCTTCACCTCGGAGGCGTACACCTCGACGAACTCGGAGAACGTCATGTCCATGGCCCCGCCGTTAAGGCTCTTGAACTGGCTCTCCCACACTGCGGCCTCCACCTCGGAGGAGAAGCCGCGCTTCGTCTTGTGGCGCTTCGAGCCGCGGGCGTCGCGGTAGTAGCACTGCACGTAGAACGTGCCGTTGCCGTCGTCCTTGTACACGGGCATGTCAGTCCACCTCCGGGAAGTACAGGGCGTCGAAGACGTCGCTTCGAACGCGCCCGCGGATGACCACGCGCCCGCGCGCCTCCTGCTCGGCGTTTATCTTCCTGATCACCTCGTAGGCGCTGCCTTTCTTGATCCTCAGCAGCTCCGCGACCTCGTCGGCGTCCAGCATGTGCGGCCTCGGCGTCTTCGCCACCTTCTCGTCCATGGCTCCTCCAATCAATGGCGTACGGATACGTACGGTTCACAGATTCAGAGTAAACGTACATATCTGTACTGTCAATAGAATTGCGTACATTTGCGTACGCTGATAAGATGTGCTGGTACGTAATTCCAGGAGGAGGGCTCATGTCCGTAGGCGAGAACATAAGGCGGTACCGCAAGTCGCGCGGCATGACGCAGGCGCAGCTCGCCGAGGCGGTCGGCCTGACCGAGGGGGCCGTGCGCCACTACGAGAGCGGCATCCGCGCCGTGAAGCCCGAGCTGCTCGAGTCCATCTCCGCGGCGCTCGGCGTGTCCGTCAACGCCCTCAAGGATTACGGCGTCGAGACTGCGGGCGACCTCATGTCGCTGCTCGTGCGGCTCGAGGACTCCTTCGGCATCGTGCCCGCAGCCGACGGCACGGGCCTCTCCCTGAACCCCAAGGCGCCGCACGCGCCCAAAGCCGCGATGGCGATCGAACTGTGGGCAGAGAAGCGCGCGCAGCTCGAAAACGGCAAGATCGACGCCGACGAATACGAGGACTGGAAAGCCTCGCTGTAGCGGCTCTCCGCATTTCGCGATCAACGCAACCGAATCAGGACGGTGGACCAGGCGGCGAGCGCCGCTCGGGCCTGCGTAAGCTGAGTTTTTACTCCCCATTGCATGCCAAGGCATTTCCGGCGCACCTGGGGAGTAAATGACGCGGTGGCTTACACGGCGGCACGCGGCAGTACGCCGCGGCATTTCCCCTGGTTACTCCCGTTTTCATTGAGGCGGCGAGATTCTTTACTCCCCATTAACCACCTGGGAAAACGCTGTGAGAAGACCGCCGAAAAGCCTATTGAGTTCGATTTGAGTTTCACAGGCCCCGAAACGGCCCCGTTTGGCTCTCGGAGACAAAAATCGCGCGTCTACTCACTTGGGATGAATCCTTACTCCCGTTCCTCCGAATGCCGCACCGTGCCTTGCCGTCTTGAAACACGGGGGAGTAAATTGCGAAATCGCAGGTGAAAGGGAGTAAAACGACAAAGAAAAAGCCTCCGTCCCAACGCGGGAACGGAGGCTCGGTTATCGTATTTACTCACCAACATCGCTGGCGGCTTTGCCATGACTCTCGTACGAAACGAAACTCAGCGGCACAGTGCGGCACTCAAAAATGCAGGTCAGAACCCTATCAGCCTACTCCCACTCAATGGTCGCGGGCGGCTTGGACGTGATGTCATAGCACACGCGGTTGGCGCCGGGGACCTCGGCAACGATGCGGCCGGAAATGCGGGCCAGCACATCGTAGGGCAGCTTGGCCCAGTCGGCGGTCATGGCATCACTGGATTCGACGGCACGCAGGATGATCGGGCGCTGATAGGTGCGCTCGTCGCCCATAACGCCAACGGACTTGATGTCGGGCAGGACCGCGAAATACTGCCAGCAGCTGTGCTCGGAGTTGCGCTCGCCGGTCTGCTCAAACAGGCGCTGGTTGTAGGCGTCGAGCTCCTCGCGCACGATGGCATCGGCGTTCTTGAGGATCTCGAGCTTCTCCTTGTCGACCGCGCCGATGATGCGGATGGCCAGACCCGGACCCGGGAAAGGCTGGCGGAACACGATGTGACCCGGCAGGCCCAGCGCCAGACCAAGCGCGCGGACCTCGTCCTTAAAGAAGTGGTCGAGCGGCTCAATGAGGTCGAAGTGCACGCCCTCGGGGAACGGGATCAGGTTGTGATGGCTCTTGATAGTGGCCGTCTTGCCGCCCGTCTTGCGAGCGCCGGACTCGATGATGTCGGGGTAGATAGTGCCCTGGGCCAGGTACTTGACCGGCTTGCCATCGGTCTCGAGCTGCTGCGCCACGGCGAAGAACTCTTTCCAGAACTGCGTACCGATGATGCGGCGCTTCTCCTCGGGCTCGGTCACGCCGGCCAAAAGCTCGGCATAACGGTCCTCGGCGTGGACGTGGATAAAGTCGACGTCAAACTGCTTGGTGAAGACCTCCTCCACCTGCTCGGGCTCACCCTTGCGCAGCAGACCGTGGTTGATGAACACGCAGGTCATCTGCTTGCCCACGGCGCGGGCGCCCAGCGCAGCCACGACGGAGGAGTCGACGCCGCCGGACAGGGCCAGAATCACGCGGTCGTCACCGACCTTCTCGCGGAACTCGGCCGTCA
The DNA here is from genome assembly GCA_905205145.1 of uncultured Collinsella sp. Lineage (GTDB taxonomy): Bacteria > Actinomycetota > Coriobacteriia > Coriobacteriales > Coriobacteriaceae > Collinsella. The sequence continues at coordinate 20,414 of CAJLCM010000028.1, read as the reverse complement.
TGGTCTCGACCAGGTTGTCCATGCTCCAGTTGGGCTCCAGGCCGCAGATCTCAAACAGGAAGTTGCTCAGCAGCTGCTGACCGTACTCGGAGTGCTTGACCTCGGGGTGGAACTGCGTGGTGAAGATCTTGCGCTCAACGCACTCCATGGCAGCAACCGGGCACACGTCGGTGCTGGCGGTAACGGTAAAGCCCTCGGGCACCTCGGAAACGGCGTCGCGGTGGCTCATCCACACGGTCTGCTCCATAGGCGTGGAGTTAAAGAGCTTGGCGCCGGCCGTACGCGTGATGGTGGCGCGGCCGTACTCGCCTACCTCGGAGTGGCCGACCTTGCCGCCGAGCGTCACGGCCGTGATCTGATGGCCGTAGCAAAAGCCCAGGACGGGAAGGCCCAGGTCAAAGATGGCGGGATCGATAGACGGAGCGTCCTCGGCATACACGGAAGCCGGGCCGCCGGAAAGGATGAGCGCAGAGGCGTTCATTTCGCGAATCTCGTCGGCCGAGATGTCGCAGGGGACAATCTCGGAATACACGTTGAGGTCGCGGACGCGGCGGGCAATGAGCTGACCGTACTGCGCACCAAAGTCGAGTACGAGGACCTTTGCGGAAGCCTTTTGATCCATGGTTTCCCCCTCTTGTTGGCGGGGAGCCGGTGCCCACCCGCGCGAATAAACGAAAACAGCTTACATAGTGTACACGTTATATGGGGTTTCTCGTCCCTCGCAGCCATCAGCGCACGGCAAACGCACGACCTGGGCCCCTATTTGACGGTAATTGAAGTGTTACCAAACGTTACAGATGATGTAATACGTTTGAACATTGGACGCCCTGTGCCACAATACTGCCGAACGACTCCGCCTCTGCGGCGGCAAATACGATAGGAATACCAGCATGAAGCGCATCCTTCTCATCGCCACGGGCGGCACCATCGCATCGACCGAGGACGGCAACGGCCTCTCCCCCGCCCTGACCGGTGAGGAGCTCGCCCAGAGCGTCCCCGAGATCTCGGGCCTCTGCGAGCTCGACGTGGTGCAGCCCATGAACATCGACAGCACCAATATGCGTCCGAGTGACTGGATGCGGATCCGCGACGTCATCGTCGAGGGCTATGCCGACCACGACGGCTTCGTGATTCTGCACGGCACCGACACCATGAGCTACACCGCGGCGGCGCTTTCTTACCTGATTCAGGACAGCCCCAAGCCCATCGTACTCACCGGCTCGCAAAAGCCCATGGGCAATCCCTTTACCGACGCCAAGCTCAACCTGTATCAGAGCCTGCTCTATGCGCTCGACGAGCATTCGCACGATGTGTCGATTGTGTTTGGCGGCGTCGCCATTGCCGGCACGCGCGCCCGCAAGCAGCGCACCATGAGCTTTAACGCGTTCATCAGCGTCAACTATCCGCCCATCGCCTATATCCGCAACGACCGCATCGTGCGCAACGGGCTTCACGGCACGCATCAGGGCGAAAACCCGGTGCGTTTCTACGACAGCATCGATCCGCGCGTATTTGTACTCAAGCTTACGCCCGGCGTAAACCCGGGCATCCTCGACGCCCTTGCCAATAGCTACGATGCCGTGATTCTGGAGACCTTTGGCATTGGCGGTATTCCCGAGTTTGGCGAGTCGGGCGAGTCGTTCCAAGAGGCAATTTTCCGCTGGGTCGATTCGGGCCGCACCGTCGTTATGACCACGCAGGTCCCCGAAGAGGGCCTCGATCTGGGCGTTTATGAGGTCGGCCGAGCTTACGCCGATCATCCGGGTATTTTGCGCGGCGACGACATGACCACCGAGACGCTCGTGGCCAAGACCATGTGGGCACTCGGCCAGTCACGTGATGCGGACGAGATTCAGCGCCTGTTCTACAGCCAAGTCAACCACGACCGTATCCCGATGGCGTAATCCCTAAGGCAGTTCCGCTTATCGCAGCCCCAAACGACAGGTGGTCCCCCTCGGGCCGTGCAAAAAACGGAGTATTCTGCAGTTTCTCCGCCGGAGGCATAGAATCAGCCGATTGTTAGACGAACTTTTAGTACGAAGGAGCCGTCTAGTAAATATTTATTCCACATTTTTATTTAGCGTGTGGATTAACTACTGCCAAAAAAGCAAAGCCAGCCGTCCGAGCTACCATCTACGGCTGAACAGGTGCTGAATACTCGCGATTTTGCACATCGCAACCAGGGGGACCCGTCCAAAGAGCGTCAAATACAGCGGAGGAACGCCCTATTCAATACCCTCGAGAAGCTCTGACACCGTCATGCCGAGTGCGGGCGCGATCTTAAATAGAACCTTGAGCGTGAAATTTGCCGTTCCATCTTCGATTCGGTCGAGGTAGGGTCGGCTGATTCCTGTCGCCACACAAAAATCAACCTTGGAGATACCAAGGTCCCTGCGTGTCTCTTCGACCCGCCTGCCAAGAATCTGTTTCGCACGTTCGTCCATGCAGCCGAGTTTGAAATGGAGCCGAACATAAACGTAAACTATAGTTTACGTTTTCCCGAATACACAGGAGTTTTCTATGTCGGGTTCTTCGGTCCGCATGCACCGAGCCACGCTTCGCACAAACAGCGCACCGCCCAAGCTCGTCGTCGTTGAAGCAGAATGCCTTTCGCCCGATGAGCGCACAGCATTTGCATTGCTATCAAGTCGCGTCGTCGCCGTTCTGGTCCCTTGCCCGGCGCAAGGTGAACTTGCCATTCAATGCCAAACGCACGGCTGCTCGCTCAATCAGGTTGCCGTAATCGCAACCAGCCAACGCGGCCTGCCGCTCCTTTTAGAAGCCGGCATAGCACTCGCCCTTCGCGGCGCCGGATACGAAAACGAGGCCGCCGCCGATGTAGTCTTTCAACCACGATCGAGCGGCGGCCTCGCAGCAGCCATTGAATATGCGTGCAGGCTCGTTGCCTAAAAGAACAAGCTAGAAACCAAAGCCAAAGCCCGTTCCGGTAATCGCCGAGTACATAAAGTAAACGTTGATCACGTTGAGGAATACACCCGTGATGCAACCGTTGCGCAGGTAGCGCTCGCACACGATGCGTGCCATGGCGGCGGAGTCATCATTGTTTTTAGCCTGGCGTCCTGCCGTAAAGTACGTCGCCACGCTCAGCAGTAGGTTGAGCACCGGCAGTGCCAGCAGCTCGTAGCTCTTGCCCCAGCGCGTCACCTCGCCGGCTGCGTTAAACTTCGTTGCCACCTCAGGACCAATGTTGGGGATCACAAACGCTGCAACCACCAACGGAATCACCGCAAGTACGAGCAGCGCAATGCCCATGTAGCCAGCTTTTTTGCCGTATTTAAACATATGCGTCGCCCTTACACGTTAAAGCGGAAGTGCACGACGTCGCCATCGGCCATGACATAGTCCTTGCCCTCAATACGCAGCTTGCCGGCAGCCTTGGCGCCCTGCTCGCCACCGAGCTCGATGTAGTCGTCATAGCCAATAACCTCGGCCTTAATAAAGCCGCGCTCAAAGTCGGTGTGGATGACGCCGGCGGCCTGCGGGGCAGTCGCACCCTGACGCACCGTCCAGGCCTTGACCTCCATCTCGCCGGCCGTAAAGAACGACTGCAGGCCGAGCAGCTTATAGGCAGCCTGAGCGAGCACGTCCAGACCGGGCTGCTCCAAGCCCAGGCTCTCCAGGTAATCGGCGGCGTCCTCGGGATCGAGCTCGGAAAGCTCGGCCTCAACCTTGGCGCAGATGGGCAACGGCTTGACGCCATCGATGGGCGCCAGGTCCTCGTTGAGCATATCCTCGTCCACGTTGGCCACATACAGGATGGGCTTCATGGTGAGCAGGAACAGCCCCTTGGCGGCGGCACGCTCCTCATCGGTCATCTCCATGGACGCGGCGCGCTTACCCTCGTTGAGCCAGGCGAGTAGGCGCTTGGCGACCTCAAACTTGGGCATGAGCTCCTTGTCGCGCTTGGCCTCCTTCTCGAGCTTGGGCAGCTGCTTCTCGAGCGTGCCCATGTCGGCCAGGATGAGCTCGGTCATGATGGTGTCGGCATCGCCGGCGGGATCGACGAACTCGCCGGTACGGCCCACCTCGCGCATGACGTTGGGGTCCTTAAAGTAGCGCACGACCTCGCAGATGGCGTCGGTCTCGCGAATGTTGGCCAGGAACTGATTGCCCAGACCCTCGCCCTCGTTAGCGCCCTTCACCAGACCTGCGATGTCGACGAACTCGACCGTAGCCGGCACAATGCGACCCGGGTTGACGATGTCGGCGAGCTTTTGCAGGCGGCTATCGGGCACATCGACGATACCCACGTTGGGGTCGATCGTGGCAAACGGGTAGTTGGCGGCAAGGCCGGTCTTTTTGGTAAGCGCGGTGAACAACGTCGACTTGCCCACGTTGGGCAGGCCCACGATACCGATGGAAAGGGACACGACAGCTCCTTTTGGTACAGGTACTTCAAACCGTATAAGTATAGCGCCGCCGCAGCATCCGGGCGAATCCGGACACCGCGGCGGCGCAAATGAAGCAGAGATGCGTGAGAGTTCGAGACAGTAGTCCTTACTTAAGCTCGGGCCAGAAATCCTTGTTGGCCTCGATGAGCTCGTCCAGGATCTGCTTAGCAACGCTCGCCGAAGGAATGGTCTTGGAGAGCGTGAGTGCCTGCCAGAGCTTCTGGTAGCTGCCCTCGACCCAAGCCTGGACAACGAGCTTCTCGACGGAAACCTGCTGCTCCATCAGGCCCTTCTGGAACTGCGGAATCGGGCCCTGGCAGATCTTCTCAAAGCCGTTGGAACCGACGATGCAAGGCACCTCGACCATGGCCGTCGGGTCGAAGTTGGGCACAGCGCCATCGTTGGGGACGATCAGCAGGAAGCGCTCGAGCGTATTCTCGGCCAGTGCGCAGGCAAGGTCGACGATGTAGTTGGCGTGTACGTCGGGCTCAAAGCCGCCGTCTTTGGCCGTACCCTTGGCAATGATGTCGCGGCAAGCGCCAAAGACCTTCTTCTCGCGGCCGTCCATAACCTCATTGGCGCGAGTGTAGTTGGGGTCAGACGTCTCGACGACATAGTCCGGGTACAGGTAATACTTGAGGTAGGTATTGGGAATCGTCTCGGGATCGACAGCATAGACATCCTTGGCCTTGCCGAAGGTGTGAATCCAGCTCTCCTCGACGTGCTGCTCCTTACCGGCCTCGTGCTCAATGCCGTCCAAGTAGCCGTTCTTTGCCATGTGCTCCTTGATCTGCGGCATGAGGTCGTTACCCTCCTTGTCGTAGATCTTGCTCCACCAACCAAAGTGGTTGAGGCCGTAGTAGCTGTACTGCAGCTCGCGACGATCCTTGATGCCGCACATACGGCTCATCTTATCCATGAGGTCGATCGGCATGTCGCAGATGTTGATGATGCGGCTGTTGGGGCGCAGCACGCGGCAGGCCTCGGCGACGATGGCCGCGGGGTTGGAGTAGTTGAGCATCCAAGCGTTGGGGCTGTACTTCTCCATGTAGTCCAGAATCTCGATGACGCCGCCGATGGAGCGCATGCCGTAGGCGATACCGCCGGCACCGCAGGTCTCTTGGCCAACGCAGCCGTACTTAAGGGGGATCTTCTCGTCGAGCTCGCGCATAGCGTAGAGACCCACGCGGATGTGAGCAAGGACGAAGTCAGTACCGGTAAAAGCGGTTTCGGGGTCGGTGGTGTAGTTGAACTCAACCTCGGGAGCGTTCTCGTGGAAGTAGATTTCGCACGCCTTGGCAACGATCTCCTGGCGCTCAGCGTTGTTGTCGTAGAAGGTCACCTTGTTGACCGGGAAGCGGTCGCGCTCCTCAAGCAGCATTAGAGCGATGCCCGGGGTGAAGGTAGAGCCACCGCCGGCAATGGTCACGGCATAGTTTTTCTTGGACATGATGTCCTCCTCATTCTGGCCGCTTGCTCAATCCGTCCCCGCACGCGGCCTTGCGCGGTTTGGAATTGTTACCTAGAAGTGGAGTTTTTTATCTCTAGAATCGGCCTTGCGGTGCATACCGGCTCTGCAAGGCCGATTGTTTCGATGGACGATGGTTTACAGAAGACTCTCGAACTTCAGAAGACTCTCGAACTTCTCGCGAACCTGCGGGACGGTAAGGCCGATGATGACCTGGATTGACTGACCTTGGACCACCAAGCCATGCGTACCGATCGCCTTGAAGGAAGCCTCGGGCGCAACGACGCTCTTGTCCTTGACGTTAACGCGCAGACGGGTAGCGCAGTTAGTTACATCGATGATGTTATCCGTGCCACCGAGCAGATCGAGGATGTTCTCGGCAAGCACCAAGCGCTCATCATCTTTACTCTGGGCGACCGATTTGCCAGCAGCAGCACCGCCCTGCTTTTGCTTGTAGTCGGCCTTGGACTTGAGCTCGACCTCAACATCGTCATCCTCGCGACCGGGGGTCTTAAAGTCGAACTTGACGATCAGGAAACGGAAGACCACGACCCAAAGAGCGGTAAAGCACAGACCGACAAGGATGGAGATGGCGTACTGCAGACCGTGTGCGGCCCAAAGGGGCAGCCAGTCCCACGAGAGCATCGAGATGATGCCGCCGTCGAAGATGCCCACGACGCCAAGGAGGTTTTGAGCCATGCAGCCGAGCGCTCCGAGCACGCAGTGGACGACGAACAGGCCGGGCGCAATGAACAGGAAGGTGAAGTCAAGCGGCTCGGTGATACCGCAAAGCATAGCGGTAAGGGTGACCGGGATCAGCAGAGCCTTGACGCGCTGCTTGCGCTCGAGTTTGGCGGTCATATAAAACGCAATGGCGACGCCAAGCGAGCCGAAGACCTTAGTCCAACCAGGGCAGGTATAGGCAGCCCAGGGTGCGGCATCCTTAAGAGCAATGCTCGGATCGGCAGCCAGTTGGGGCAGGATGTTGGCCCAAGCGGCAAAGATGCCGCCGTTGACCGCCGCGTTGTCGTAATAGAACGGCGTATAGATAAAGTGATGCAGGCCTGTAGGAATCAGCACGCGCTCGAAGAAAGCAAAGACGCCCACGCCAAACGTACCGGCGGAAAGGATGAATCCCTGGAAGGCGGCGATAGCAGCCTGAACATGCGGCCATACCAGGCAGGCGATAAGAGCGACCGGAACCATAACGAAGAAACCGATCATATAGATGAACACGGAGCCCGAGAACACGCCCAGCCACTCAGGAAGTTCGGTGTCGAAGTACTTGTTGTGAAGCATCGTGGCGATACCTGAAATGATAAGCGCGCCCATGATGCCCATATCAAGCGTTTTGATGCTTGCGATAGTGGCAAGACCAGTACCGCTGCCCGCCTCGACAGAGTAGTCGACTCCAAAGACAGGGCCCCACTGCCCCAAGATTGTGCTTACAAAGTAGTTGAAGGTAAGGTAGATGGCCAAAGCCTCCATGCAGCAGCGAGCGTTCTGCTTGTTCGCGAGCGAGATTGGCAACGCTACGCAAAACAGCAACGGCATCTGGTTAAAGAGCGTCCAACCACCCTGGAGCAGCACATTCCAGCAATCAAACCAAAGATGGCCCGCAGTGGCCATCTCGCCAAAGATCGCCTCGGTGGTAAACAACGTACCCAGGCCGACGACGATTCCGGAAAATGCGAAAAGAATTGCAGGCGTGTACATTGCACCGCCGAAACGTTGTATCTTTTGCATCATGACGGGGAATCCCCCTCTCTTCATTCGGAGCGCTGCGGTTTTGGCTTCACTCGAGACCGCAGACGCGCCGTTTGCGTGTACCTCGTGCAATAGGACGGGTGGGCCCGCTTCCCTGACTTCTTGCGCTTCCATTTTTATCATATCACTTATCTAGACAAGTCAGCATAAATACTACGGTCGGTAAACGGTTGATTATTGGCTGTAAACGGTATATGTCCAGTATTTCGCCTGCTAAATCTGACATAGCTGATGGCTGCATTTTAAAATTCTTTTCTACTTGTCTAGATATGCTTGTCTATATCTATAGACATGCCTATACTTCATTACAACATTCACCGCCACGTTAAGGAGTCACCATGAAAAGCGCGGTCTTCTATGGAAAGCACGACCTCAGAGTCGAGGAATCGGCAAAGCCGGCCGTGGGCAGGCGCGACGTTCTGATCAACGTCAAAGCTTGCGGCGTCTGCGGTACCGACGTTCATATCTATGAGGGCGACAAGGGTGCAGCCGACGTTACCCCGCCCACGATCCTTGGTCATGAGTTTGCGGGCGTTGTCGAGGCCGTGGGCAGCGACGTCGCTGGCTTTAAACCGGGCGATCGCGTGTGCATCGACCCAAACCATCCCTGCGGCTGCTGCGAACCCTGCCGCGACGGAATCAACCACTACTGCGAGCATATGACCGGTTACGGCACCACCGTTAACGGCGGCTTTGCCGAGTACTGCTCCGTCGATATGCAGCAAGTGTACAAGTTGGGCGATCACACCAGCTTCGAGCAGGGTGCCATGACCGAGCCCGTGGCGTGCTGCCTGCACGGCATCGATATGTGCAACATCAAGCCCGGCAGCACGGTTGTCGTCATCGGCGGCGGCATGATCGGCCTGCTCATGATGCAGCTCGCCAAAAACGCCGGCGCCACCAAGGTCGTCTTGCTCGAGCCCGTCGAGGGCAAACGCGAGGTTGCACTCAAACTCGGCGCCGACCTGGCAATTGATTCCATCCACGAGGACGTCCCGGCCCGCCTGAAGCAGGAGGGCGTCGGCAACGTCGACGTTGTAATCGAATGCGTCGGTAAGCCCGTCACCATTGAGCAGGCCATTAGAATCGCCGGTCATAAGGCCACGGTTATGATGTTCGGACTTACCAAGCCCGATGAGACGATCACCGTCAAGCCCTTCGAGGTCTTCCAGAAGGAACTCGTGCTCACCTCGTCCTACATCAACCCTTATACACAGCGTCGCGCGCTCGAACTCATCGACTCCGGCAGGCTCGACGTATCCTCGATGGTCGCAAAGGTAGCCTCCCTCGACGAACTCGGCGCTATCCTGTCAGACCCGGCCCTGCGTGCCATGGGCAAATATATAATCGACCCCAGCAAGTAAATCGATTGACACCTGCGCGGGCGGCCCTCATCCGTCGTTCACGCGCCCAGCTCTAGGAGACCGTCATGGCGCGAGCCATCTTCCAAACTATTTATGACAACGTGAAGCAGTCGATTGACGACGGCACATACGCCTATCAGAGTTATCTGCCTTCGGAGACTGAGCTCACGCAGCTGTTTGACTGTTCGCGCATGACGGTCCGTCGCGCCATCTCGATGCTTGCGGCAGATGGTTACGTGCTCCCCCAGCAAGGCAAAGGCATGCGCGTCATTCGCAACATCAGTGACGAGAAGAGTCGTGGCGGCGGCGGACTCGAGACCTTTAAGGAAATCGCGACCAGCCGGGGCTTTGAGCTCAAGACTGTCACCACCGTCTTTGAACTCCTCGTCTGTAGCAAGGCACTCTCCAGGATTACCGGGTTTCCCGAAGGCTGCGAGCTTACGCGCGCCAAACGCATCCGTTATGCAGACGGACATGCCGTGTGCTCCGACGACTCCTATTACCTAAGCTCACAGGTACCGGGACTGACACCCGAGATTGTCAACGATTCGATTTATCGTTACCTCGAAGAAGACCTTGGCATTAAGATTGCCACGGGCAAACGCGATGTAACGATTGAGCACCCCACGCCCGAAGATGCGCGCGTGCTCGATCTCGACGACTTTAACGCACTCGCCGTTATACGCGGGCAGACCTACAACGCCGACGGCATCCTTATGGAATACACCGAGACAAAACAGGTCCCCGGGTTCTTTTTGCTCCATGAAACCGTGACGCGCAACGGTACCGGTCGAACCGGCCACCAAAGCAGCATGAACTAACCATTTATTAGTTGCGGTGGAATAGTTCCTAAAATGGCCAGCTTAAGGGCAAAACAGGAACTATTCCACCGCAACTTTTTTGGCCGGTGGGGCAGTACCTGTCCCACCGGCCATCATTTACGTTCTTTTAGCTAGTCTGCGAGCTTCTCAACCTGATCGAGCATCTTGTCGAGCTTGGCCTTTGCTTCGGCCTTGACCTTCTCAGCTTCTTCATGAGCCTTCGCCTTCTGGGCGGCCTTTTCCTCGGCCTCGGGATCGACGACCACCAGGTTGGATGCATCATGCTCAACCAACTTAAGCGCATGCTCGGGACACACCTTGACGCAAGCTCCGCAACCTAGGCAATACGTGGACTCCAGTGCAAAGCGACCGCTTCCCACCAAATCGCAGGCGAACGTGGGGCATACATTGACGCACTCGCCGCACGACGTGCACTTGTCAAAATCGCACTCCGGCGTGCTCACCTGCATGTTCTGGGCAAGCTCGGGGTGGTTTTGCAGCGTCGAGAGCACCAGCTGCCGCCCGTGCGTGAGCGAACGGCGACGCTTGGTCGTCGTGGTGCCGCACATGGTGTTGAGCGTGCGCTCCAGCTGGGTAATCTGATGGCGATGGGCTTTGAGCTTCTGCGTCACCGAGGCCAGCGCCGCCGTCGCTGGGTTGAGCTTGGTCACCGTCAGGCCCGTGGTGCGGGCAATCTTTTCCATGTACTCCTTGCGCTCGTACTCGCGGCGCTTATGGCATTTGAGGCTTTTGGGATCGACCTCCAGGCCCATACCCGTGCCAGACCACTCTTCGGCCTTCGCAATCGCCTCGCCCAGAATGTCCTCACCGCCGGTGTTGCGGCATTTATCGCACACGCCCAACGGCAGGTACACACTCACGTTGGGATAGTCTGCCAGTACCGAGAACCAGGTCTCGGCCGTAATATCGCCCACGCAGGCAACGACGACTTCGTTCTCGCGCGGCATGCGCTTAAGGGCACGCGTGCAGGTGACGTAGGCGGTCTCGTGGCTCGTAGCCGCCGAGACAATGTCGTCGTAGACGTTTTTGGGCGCCAGGCGCGGCGAGATGATCGCCTCGGTCGGACAGGCAGCGGCGCACAGGCCGCACTTGCGACAGGAGTCGAGGATCTCGATGGAGTCTTCCTCGACCTCGATAGCGTTGACCGGGCACACGTCCATGCACGCGGTGCAGCCGCTCTTTTCGTTTTTGCAGGTCAGGCACGGAATGGTGTTGCCGCGCGGGCGCTCCTTGTAGTCAGCAGGATTCCATTGAGGCGCCGACGGATCGAGTGCATCGGTCACACCGCCAAGCGGGTTTTTAAGAAAGTCGAAACCCTTGCTGATCTCGATAATGTCATCAAACAGATCGTGTTCCTGCGCCATGCGCGGCCCCTCCCTGAGCAGTGCAAACAAGCAAGAGATAATGATACGCCATCGGCCCACGCCTCGGGCAAATTACACGCGGAGCATCTTTGCGGCAAATAGCCCATGGCCTATCGCCGTCTCGATTGCACAAGATCAATCAAGCGCCAAACTATGCCTCGCGCATGAGCTCGGCGAGCTTTTGCCTGGTTACCTTTGTCTGCTCGTTGGCCATATTGCATTCGTTTCTAAAGGCCGCATCTGCAACGCTCATCAGGTCGGCATCGGAAATCTCGTCAAGGCCCAGTTCCTCGAGCGTCGTCGGCAGACCGACGCGCTGGCAAAACTCGAGCACCTGATCAAGCTCGGGCGCACACTCCAGGCGCAGCTGCACCACCAGACCAAATGCCACGGCCTCACCATGCATGGCCTTGCACTCGGGCAGAATCGTCAGGCCGTTGGCGATGGCATGGGCAAGCGCTAGGCCACCGCTCTCAAAGCCAACACCCGAGAGCAGAATATTGCACTCGATCAGGCGCTCAACCGCCGGCGATATACGGCCCTTTTTGAGATCGCGCTTGGCAGCGACGCCGCACTCCATAAGCGTGTCATAGCAGGCACGAGCCGCAACCAAGGCCAAGTGTCCCGGCGCGCCACCGTGCTCGTTGGCGCCATGCGCCGCGGCGCACGAACGCGCCTCGAAGTACGTTGCCAGCGCATCGCCCATACCAGCGACCGTCATACGCAGCGGGGCTGCCGCGAGCACGTTGGTATCGACCACAACTAGGTCTGGATTCTTCTCGAGCATCAGGTAGCGGTCGAACGACCCATCCTCGTGATACAACACCGAAATCGCGCTGCACGGACCGTCCATCGAAGCCGCCGTGGGGCATACGCACAACGGCAACTCGGCATAAAACGCAACGGCCTTGGCGATATCGAGCATCTTGCCGCCGCCAATACCCACCACCATGTCGCAATACTCGGCCTGGGCTTCCTTAGCCATTTCGACAACGGCCTCTTCCGTACACGGACCGTCATAAATCTTAAAGAACGGCTCGCTTAGATCTTCGTCCAGAAATCCATCGACGATCTGCCTGCACAGCCGATCCTCGGTGCCCCGGTCAAACAAGACATAGGCAGCGCAGCCCAACCATGACAAATACTTGCCTTGACGCGACAGTTCGCCCGGCCCCTGAACATACCGGCCGGGACCGCCGTAAACCACAGGAAGCGCCATACGAGAATCCGCCCTTCATCAAACAACGATTGGTGCAAAGTAACCTGACCCCTTTGCACCATAGCAAAAAGGGGCAAAGCCATCTGTTGGCTTTGCCCCTTCCTTAGCTTGATTTACTCATCCATGAGATAGTAGTGACCCAGTGCGTCGGCACCCAGAATGGCGTTTGCAACCATCTCGGGCGTCACCTCAAACGGCATGTTGCACATGGTGTCATCGGGTGCGCAGGCGGCCTCGGCAACAATCATGGCCTGCTCGCGCGTAAGCTCGGCAACGCCAAGTTCCTTCATCGTGACCGGCAGGCCCAGCTCAATGCAGAAGCCCAAGACTTCCTCGAGTTTCTCAGTCGGAGCATCCTCGAGTACCAGCTGGACGATAGTGCCAAAGGCGACCTTCTCGCCGTGATACATGCCGTGGCACTCGGGCAGCATCGTCAGGCCATTGTGGATGGCATGAGCAGCAGCAAGGCCCGAGCTCTCAAAGCCGATGCCGGAGAGCAGCGTGTTTGCCTCGATGATATGCTCGACGGCAGGCGTGAGCGCACCCTTCTCCAGCGCAACCTTGGCCTTAACGCCATCGGCCATAAGCGTCTCGTAGCAGAGCTTGGCAAGCGCCAGACCGGCCATGCCGCCCTTGCCGCCAGCGCAGGTGCCGCCGTCGGCATCGTGCGTTGCCTGGGCCTCGAAATAGGTTGCGAGCGCATCGCCCATGCCGGAAACCGTCAGGCGCACCGGGCTCGCCGCGATAACCGTCGTATCCATAAGGACAATATTGGGGTTTGCCTTAAGGAAGAGGTACTTGTCGAACTGGCCGTCATCGGTATAAAGCACCGAAAGTGCCGAGCACGGTGCATCAGTCGAGGCGATGGTGGGGCAAATGATAACCGGGGACTCCAGGTAGTAGGCGACGGCCTTCGCGGTGTCGAGGATCTTGCCGCCACCGACGCCGACGACGATATCGCAACCGTTGTCGCGAGCGAGCGCAACCAGGCGATCGACCTCGCCCTTGGAGCACTCGCCGTTAAAATCCTCAAACAGCAGCTCGGCCTTAGCCTCGGCAAAGCCGCCCTCGATCTTGGCACCGACGCGCTTCTTGCCCGAAGGCGTCACGATGACGAGGGCCTTAGCGCCGAGCGGCTCGACATAGGAGCCGAGCTTGGCCAGCTCGTCCGGACCCTGGATGTACTTGCTGGGGCTATTGAAAATTGCAGCCATAACTATCCCATTCTCTAAAAGAAAAAAGAAAGGGGCTCCGTACAGATACGTGCGGAGCCCCTCGTTACGATAACAAGAGTCGATTAGAAATCGATGTCGGTGTCGTAGTAGCAGGCCTTGAGGATCTTCTCGAAGTCGGCAGCCTTGGTCTCACGCGGGTTCTCGGGCGTGCAGGCGTCCTGCTCAGCGTTCGCGGCAATCTCGGGCAGCTTGGCGAGGAACTCCTCCTCGGAAACCATCTGCGGGTTCTCGGCGTCGACCTTCACGCCACCATTCGCGTAATCCTTGATGGACTGCGGAATGTTGAGCTGGTCGTTGAGGTCGCGGATCTTCTGGACGAGCGCAGCGATGAGCTCCTCGTTGGTCTCGCCGGGAAGGTGCAGGATCTCCTTGGCCACGTAAGCGTAACGCTCGGCAGCACGGGGATCCTTGGAGTTCCACTGGATGACCTTGCCCAGGTACATGGCGTTAGCGGCACCGTGGATGATGTGGCCGTTCTCGAAGGCAGCACCGGTCTTGTGAGCCATGGAGTGAACGATGCCGAGCAGGCCCGAGGAGAAGGCGATACCGGCGATGCACTGAGCCTCGTGCATGTGCTGACGGGCCTCATGGTCGCCAGCATAGGACTTGGGCAGCCACTCGACGATCTCGCGGATGCCGTGCAGAGCGTTGGCGTCGGTGAACATAGAGGCGCAGGTGGAAACGTAGGCCTCCATGCAGTGGGTCAGAGCATCCATGCCGGTGTGAGCGCACAGCTTGGCGGGCATGGTGTAGGTGAGCTCGGGGTCGACGATGGCGACATCAGGGGTGATGTTGAAGTCGGCCAGCGGGTACTTGATGCCCTTTTCGTAATCCGTGATGACGGAGAATGCGGTGACCTCGGTAGCAGTGCCGGAGGTAGAGGAAATGGCGCAGAAGTGAGCCTTCTGACGCAGCTCGGGGAAGCTGAACGGCTGGATAATGTTGTCGAAGGACTCCTCGGGATACTCGTAGAAGACCCACATGGCCTTAGCAGCATCGATGGGCGAACCGCCGCCGATAGCAACAATCCAGTCGGGCTCGAAGTCGCGCATAGCGGCTGCGCCCTTCATGACGGTCTCGATGGAGGGATCGGACTCGACGCCCTCGAACAGCTTGACCTCCATGCCGGCCTCTTTGAGGTCGGCCTCAACGTCCTGCAGGAACCCGCCGCGGCGCATAGAGCTGCCGCCAGAAACGATGATGGCCTTCTTACCCTTGAGGTTCTTCACCTCGTGGCGAGCGCCCTCACCAAAGTACAGATCGCGAGGATTGGTAAAACGTCCCATACTGTGCCTCCTAAACAAGCCCCTCTTAGACTTGCGTATATAACGGAGCACCCAATTGGCTCCGTTAGGACCGGTTTGCGCGTTGCCGGCGATGACAATGCGCGATGTCTAAACGTCTCAACGCTCAGACAAACACTATTTTACCGTTCTGGTTGGTCAGTTATTCACCTAAAGCCGCCAATGATGAAACGTTTTTTCTATCCCTGAAGACCCTTGTGCGGCATTCATACTCCCAAGCTGGGCAAACGTTTTATCAAGGTTGACTACATATCCCGGGCAGGACCGTGCCCCTCCAAAATATGCACCGTTCGCCGCCAAAAATCGACCGTTTGCGGCACCGTGATACCACTCGGTCGTCCAAGGTGCCGACATTTGTGCGACATCCGTCTTCGTGGTGCAAAGGTGCAAGTCCAAGTGCGGCACCCCCGGTGTGCCACATGCGGGTAAACTAGAACCTTATATAGAAACATTTGAACCCTAACCGCAGCAAAGGAGGCCCCATGGCATTCGATCCCATTCAAGAGGATTGCCATCGCCTCGTTCTTGAGGCCTTGCGCCGCGACAATATCCCGCTCACCGACGCTGCCGCCGTAGAGCGTCTGATGGAACAATTCACCCGCAACCCCGCACCGCTCATCGTGCACGACCGCGACCGCGCCGGGCATCTGATTGCCAAGGTGGTCGAGGCTGTCGACTACCGCATTCCCTTTATCCCCGACGATACCCAGGCAGAGCAAGAAGAAGCCGCAGCCGAGAACATGCTCCGCGAGGCAGCCGCACTCGACCCGGCCAACTGGGATGCCCAGCGCATGCTGACGGCGCTCACCGCCGAATCCAACGAGGAATACGTGCAGTATCTGGTGTCCAAGTGCGACGAGGTGGAGCATGACCTGGCGCTCAAAATCGCCTCGGCGCAGGACCCCTACGAGCGTGAGGCCGCAGGCGACCTTACGCGCCGCCCCTATCTGCGCTGGCTTGCCGCCCTTGCGTCACGCGCGCTCATTAGCGGCCGCTATCGCATGTCGCTCGAAGCCGCAAACCGCAGCCTCGACTTTGCGCCCAACGACCCCGCTGGTGTCCGCCACACCGCGATGCTCGCCATGGCAAAGCTCGAATACCCCGCCGAGGAGCTCAAGCGCTTTCGCTCTGCCCACTCCGTCCCCTATCTCGCCAACACGCCGCTGCGCCGTCGTCCCAAGGATGCGGAGCGCGACTTGGACCCGTGGACGCTCATCGCGCTGATGAGCGCTGCCTGGCGCGAGCTGGACTACGAGGGCGCCGAGCGCTATTTGCGCATCCTTGCGCGCTCGTGTCCGCACGCAGCCGAGGCACTCTACTTCCAAACCGAGTTTCCCGATGGCGTCTATGCCCGCGTCAACGTGGGTGCGGGCTCCACCGACGAACTTGTCCTTGCGCTGTCCGAGGCGACGCCGGTACTGCAGGAGGGCCTGGGCGCCCCCGACAACGCCAGTTTTGCCGCCTGGGTCGCCACCAACGATATCGTGCGTTCCCAGATCGACGAGCGCATCCTGCGCGCAGCCGAGCAGGGACTTCCATTTAAGGGAGGGGACCTCTAATGGATCCGAGCGTCTACATCCCCGCCTACCTGGAGCGCA
Organism: uncultured Collinsella sp.; assembly: GCA_905205145.1. Taxonomy (GTDB): domain Bacteria; phylum Actinomycetota; class Coriobacteriia; order Coriobacteriales; family Coriobacteriaceae; genus Collinsella. The sequence continues at coordinate 3,841 of CAJLCM010000028.1, read as the reverse complement.
CCTATCTGGCGTCGCACCCCGAGCTCACCGATGCAGCACGCGAGCTTGTCCATAACGACATTAGCGCGAATCCTCAAAAGTATGCGCAGTCCGAGCATGCCCAAGCGCTGCTGTCCTATGCCGGTGTTCATCGCCACCTGCTCGACGAGCTCCATCGCATCGAGGACATGGGCAGCGACGAGGAGTTTGAGCAGACGCGCAACCGCCTGTTCGACGATATGCGTGATGAACTGCTCAAGATCGTCCGCGTCGATGCGCATGTCCTCGATGCCCAGCTGCTCGCCATCATCCTGGCCGACACGCCCGTTGACGCCTGCCTGGGCGACCTGATGAAGCTCGAGGCGACCACGGCCGATTACCTGCAGCAAAGCGTGCCCGGGTTCGACATGGAAGCCCCGCACTACTGGGCCAATAATGTTTTGGCCGACGGTGTCACTGCAGCAGACCTTACCGTGAGCGAGCCGGCTCTTATCGGGTGGCTTCATACACTCGAGGCCATCTCGCAGCTATGTATGGCGAGCGCTCGCTACCGTGCTGCCGCCAACTACGCCCGCCGCGTCCTTAAAGCAGAAGGCTATCCCACCCGAGCCGCAGGCACCGTGTTGCTCGTCCTCGCTCGCCTGGAAGACCAGGACGGCTTTTTTGCCCTGGCCCACCAACTCGAGGAAGAGATCGGGGCTGACGCGCTCGAGAACTCTCCTTGGTATCTGCTCGCCCGCACGATTCTGCTGTTCAAAACGAACAAGATGCGCCCGGCGACACGCGCGCTGCGCGAGTTTGCCAACCGCTGCGAGGGCGGCGCGTTCTTTTTGCTGAACCCCATGTATCAGACGCCGTACCTTCCCTGCCGGCCCGAACCGCACGACCCTTGGGACCTTTCGCATCAGGCAGTTTGGGAAGCCGACGGCATCATCTCGGATACTCCCGACTTTGCCCCCTGGGCCAACGCTTGCGAAGACGTATCGCAACTTGCCCAGGAATTTGCGCGCCGTTATGGCTTTTAACGACACAATCGCCACGACCATGTCATTCACGTTAGGAACGACTTCATGAACTTCCGCTCATCTCTCGCCTGCACCTCGAGCGATATCGCCCGCTGGGGGCTGCGCTCCGTCCTTAAGCGCCAGGGCGGCGTACTCCCCGGCCGCATCGCCATGAAGATCAACCCCGAGCTGCTACGCGACCTCGCGGGTCTTGTCGACCGCAGCGTGGTAATCACCGGCACCAACGGCAAGACCACCACCTCCAACCTCATCGCCGACGCCGTTGCCGCCAGCGGCGCCACCGTGGTATGCAACCGTGCCGGCAACAACATGGAGCCGGGCGTGGTGGGCGCGTTGCTCGAGGCCCGCAGCGGCCTCAAGCGAACCGGCGGCGGCGAGCGCGTGGGCGTCTTTGAGTGCGACGAGCTCTACACGGTGCGCGTCCTGCCCAAGCTCAAGCCGACGTACTTTGTGCTGCTCAACCTGTTCCGCGACCAGCTAGACCGCTACGGTGAGATCGACCACACCCAAGACGTTATCGCCCATGCGTTGGAGCTCTCTCCGACGACAACGCTCATCCACAATGCCGACGACCCGTTGTGTGCCTCGATTGCCGCGCGCGTTCCCAACGCGAGCATTGCCTTTGGCATCGACGGCGCCACCAACACCGAGTCCGACCGCATTAGCGACTCGCGCTTTTGCTCGCAGTGCAACGCGCCGCTGGAGTATGACTACGTGCAATACGGCCAGCTCGGCGCCTACCATTGCCCCTCGTGCGGCTGGGCCCGCCCTGCGCTTGTCCGTCGCGTGACGGGCGTGGAGCTCGGCTGCGACGGCTACGGCTTTGACCTGGTCTTTGGATCTGCGCCCGACGCGGCTGCCGTACACATCGCCACACGCTACAACGGCCTGTACATGGTCTATAACGTTGCCGCCGCCTTCTTTGCCGCACACGAGTTGGGCGTGGGAACGGCGCTTCTACAGCCTACGCTCGATGCCTATGTGCCCGCCGGCGGACGCATGGGCCGCTGGGATATCGCCGGCCGCACCGTCGAGGCCAACCTGGCTAAGAATCCCGTGGGCTTCGATCGCCAGATCCAGTCCATTAAGACGGCGGGCGGCAGGCTCTGCGCTTTCTTCCTCAACGACAACGATGCCGACGGCCACGATGTATCGTGGATCTACGACGTCGACTTTGAGCGCATCGCCGACACGCCGGGTCTTGTCGCCTTTGCCGGAGGCACGCGCGCGCACGACATGCAGGTACGCCTCAAGTACGCCGGCATCGATGCCGCGATTATCTCGGACGTCGCGCAGGCAATTGGCGCCGTTGCGGATGAAGCCGCAGGCGACACTTTCTATGCCGTCGCCAACTACACGGCCTTCCCGCCGCTGGTCAAAGAACTCGACGGGCTGAAAGGCGCCACCGCCGACGCTGTTGCCGGGCGCGCCGTAGCCCGTGCCGACGGCAGCGCTGTCCCCACGGATATTGCGCCGGTCGAGCTTTCGCGCCCGCTGCGCATCGTCTACCTGTATCCCGATGCCCTTAACCTCTACGGCGACGGCGGCAACGTTATCGCGCTCGAGCGCCGTTGCGCCTGGCGCGGCATTCCCGTGCGCGTGGACGAGGTCCGTATGGGCGAGTCACTCGATCTCACCGATGCCGATATCGTCATGATGGGTGGCGGCTCCGACCGCGACCAGCTAGCCGTGGCACACGAGCTGCTCGCCCAAAAAGACAAGGTCGCGGCCTATGTTGAGGACGGCGGCACACTGCTTGCCATCTGTGGCAGCTATCAGCTGCTCGGCCGTTCGTACTACATGGGCGACGATCGCATTGAGGGCCTGGGCGTCATTGCCGCCGAAACCGTACGTGGCTCCGATCGCCTGATCGGCAACGTAGCCGTCAAAACCGATCTGGCACCTGAGCCCTTTGTGGGATTCGAGAACCACGGTGGCCGCACGCTTTTGGACGCCGAGGCCACGCCGCTCGGAACGTCCGTCGTCACGGGCACCGGCAACAACGGCGACGATGGCTTTGAGGGTCTCATCTACAAGGGCGTCATCGGCACGTACCTACACGGACCGGCACTGCCCAAGAACCCCGAACTCGCCGACTGGCTGATCGCGCACGCCCTCGAGCGCCGCGGCGATGCGCAGGCCACGGCCCTGCTGCCGCTCAAAACCCTCGACGACACCTACGAGCACGCCGCCCACGACGCCGCCATGAAGCTCCTCCCCTAGCGCCCCACCACCACAAAGGGGACAGGCACCTTTGTGGTGGTTTTTCAGTTTGCCAACGATATGTGAACGACTAAAAAAGTCTGCTATACTCTTTCCCGCTGTCCCCATCGTCTAGCGGCCAAGGACGCCACCCTTTCAAGGTGGATATCGCGGGTTCGAATCCCGCTGGGGGCACCACAGAATCTGAGCAGCCCGTTACCAATTCGGTAGCGGGCTTTTTTCTTCCCCAACGCCGGGATTCGAACCCGACAGGGTGCGGAGCTGAGGAAACGCACAAGCGTTTTCCAGCGCAGCACGCAAGGAGCGAAGCGACGCAGCGAATGCGGGCGGCGCCAGCCGCACGCGGACATCCCGCTGGGGGCACCATTTAAATTAAGAAGCCCGTTACCCCCGCGGTGACGGGCTTTTTGCTACCCATGCGCCGGGATTCGAACCCGACAGGGTGCGGATCCCGGCATCATCGCAAGGCCTGTGGTCAAAAAATGGCAAATATGAGTACTGTTACCATTTTAGTTACAGCGATTTCATGCCATCAGAAGGCGATTTAGACGCCAGGGGTGGTCGCGCGCGCAGACGTGGTGTAAGAGTGTCCTGAGGTCCGTCGCTGCAAGTCC
>CAJLCM010000027.1:0-27543 GCA_905205145.1 uncultured Collinsella sp. | reverse complement strand
AGACCGGAGGGGCCCCGTGGGCGGGAATCGCGCACTCCATATTTTGTTCACAAATGAATAGGTCCCTCAGTCGCATCACTGGGGTTAAAACTGAAGCATTGGCTTCTGATATTGGCGATGACCAGCTGTTTTATGAGTATTGAGACATCGGTCATCTCTGGAGCGCTACTTTACTCCAAAGGCATCAGCTATTTGTTTCCCATCGGTAAAAGGCGGGTTTTGTTCGCCAAGCGTTCTTATATATAGATAGATACGGGTTCGAACCCGTGCCGCGGTAACAAAAAAGCGGCCGGCATCCGCCAGTCGCTTTTCTATTCTATGGTGGGCCGTCAGGGGTTCAGCCTGCTCCGCAGGCGGCCGCTGCGGCGCTTTCGCGCCTTGCGCGCTGCGCTGGCAAACGCTCGCGCGTTTACTCAGCTCCGCGCCCCCCCCGACGGGTTCGAACCCATGAAAGGGCGACAAAAAAGACGGCCAACCGAAGTTGACCGTCTCAACAATCTTTGGGTGGGCCGTCAGGGGTTCGAACCCTGGACCTTGGGATTAAAAGTCCCCTGCTCTGCCAGCTGAGCTAACGGCCCGCGGGTGGCATTGTACCACGGTCTGGGACTATTCCCAACTCCATTGGCCGTTCTGGAAAATCACAACTTCACGTCCATCAGGCGTAATGCCCGTAATATCGATGTCGTCCGTGCCGATCATAAAATCGACGTGCGTGCTCGAGACGTTAACACCATGCTCCAGGAGCTCCTCCTTGGACATGTCATACCCACCCTCGATGCATTCGGGGAAACCGACACCTAGCGCGAGATGGCAGCTAGCGTTCTCGTCATAGAGCGTATCGTAGAACAGAACACCACTTTCTCGAATCGGCGTGTTCTTGGAAATGAGCGCAACCTCTCCCAGGTGAGCAGCGCCCTCGTCAGTATCGATGATACTTGCGAGCGTTGCCTTGCCCACGCGGGCGTCGTAGTCCACCACGCGGCCGCCCTCGAACTTAATCCAAAAATCGTCGACTTTATTGCCGTGGTGGATGAGCGGCATGGCCGAGTACACGATACCGTCGGCGCGCATGCGATCGGGCGAAGTGAAGACTTCCTCGGTGGGAATGTTGGGGAAGAAGGGGTGCCCATCGGGCGTCTTGCCCTTGCCGCCGGCCCACTCGTGACCTTTCGTCATGCCAATCGTCAGATTGGTTCCATTTGCCGCGGTGTAATGCAGGTAGTCGAAACGATTGTCGTTCAGGAAACGCAGGTTCTTTTCGAATGCGGCGTCATGGAGTTCCCAGTCGCTCTCTGGGTCCTGGCCATCGGCGCGCGCGGTGTGCAGAATCGCATTCCACAGCTTATAGATTGCAACCTCATCGGCGTCTCCCGGGAACACCTCGTGCGCCCAAGCCACGACCGGAGCGCCGGCGATGCACCACGGATTGATGTTGTAATCCAGTCCACGGCGGAAAACTTTGCACTGCGTGTTCCTCGCCTTGGATGCCGCGGCCGGCTTGGCGGGATCGATACCCTTGAGAGCCGCAGGATCCGCACCCTCGATAAAGATAAAGCAGGCACCGTCCTGGGCCAAGGAATCAAGCTGCAGGCGCTTCCACTCGGGCGTCTGCTCAAAATAGCTTTTATCGACATGCTCGTACGTGAGCCTCGTCACGGCATCATCGGCCCAAATGACCGTCACATGGCCAGCGCCGGCGACATAAGCCTCCGCGACCACCAAGCGGGCAAAAGGCGCGCACTCGACCGGAGACTGAACGACAACCTCCTGGCCGGGCTTGACGTTTACGCCCTTGCGGACAACCAGACGCGCATAGTTTTTAATCTTGGGCTCCAGGGCCTTCATGCCCTCCAGAGCTTCTTCGACCGTCAGGGCAGCTCGAATCATGTGCCACTCCATCTATCTATAGAACAGTAAAAAGGCGCGCCGCAAAAACGACGCGCCTTATATCTTAGCGATAAGTATGTATGCAAACGCTACTTCTTCTTGGAGTCCTTCTTGTCCTCCTCGGCAGCTGCGCGCTCGATAAGAGCGTTGAGCTTGTTCTCGGACATGCCCTCGGCCTGCGCGCGGTACATGTTGCGCAAGGGACGAATACGAGCGAAGTCGTAGATAAAGTCACCTAAGATGATGACATAGGACAAAACAATGCCGACCATCTGGACGGGACTGGACACCGTGCCGCCGGGAGCGAAGTAGAGCGAAGCCCAAATTGCCACGACGAGTACCATGCCAATGGCGAGCACAATCCACCAGATGCGACGGCGCTTGGTGTAGTCCTCGTCCTGCTTGAGAAGGATATTCGACACCGTATAGATGCGGTCCTCCTTGGCGCGCTGCTTAGCCTTGCGGGCGCGCTTCTCCTCTTTAGAGAGGCCCTCGAGGTTCTCGCCCTTCTCGAGCTCTTTGCGGCGTGCCTTAGACGAAGCCGGCACGACGCGAACGGAGCTCGCTGCTTGGCGGGCGGGCTTAGCAGATGCGGCAGACTTGCGCGCAACCCCGGTAACTTCGTGGGATTGCGTGCGCTTGTTCGTGGCGCTACGGGTACTCACTTATGCGTTCTCCTTCATGCTTGTGAACTGGGAGCCCGTGATGATCTGGAAGGCCTCGCGATAGCGCTCGGACGTGCCATCGATGACCTCGGCGGGCAGGTGCGGGGTCTCCCCCGTCATATCCCAGTTGGCCTTGAGCCAATTGCGGACGAATTGCTTGTCGTAGCTAGGCTGGATCTTGCCCTCCTCGTAGCTGGCAGCAGGCCAGAAACGGCTGGAGTCGGGCGTGAGGCACTCGTCGATCAGCGTGACCTTGCCATCAATAACACCAAACTCGAACTTGGTGTCGGCAATGATGATGCCACGGGTCGCGGCGTACTCGGCAGCGGCCTTGTAGATCTTGAGGGAAAGGTCGCGAATCTGCGCGGCGATGTCCTCACCCACGATCTCGCAGCAACGCTCGAACGAAATGTTCTCGTCGTGGTCGCCGATCTCGGCCTTCGTGGACGGCGTGAACAGCGGCTCGGGAAGCTTGGAGGCCTCGGTCAGACCCTCGGGCAGCTGAATGCCGCAGACGGTGCCGTTCTCGTCATAGGTCTTCTTGCCCGAACCGGTCAGATAGCCGCGGACGATGCACTCGATAGGAATCGTCTGGGCCTTCTTAACCAGCATGGCGCGGCCAGCGAGGTAGTCACGATACTCAGCAAACTCCTCGGGGAAATCCGCCGGGTCGATGGAAACGAGATGGTTGGGGACGATGTCGGCAAACTTATCGAACCAGAATGCCGAGATGCGATTGAGCACCTCTCCCTTAAACGGAATCTCGTCGGGAAGAATGAAGTCGAACGCAGAAATGCGGTCGGTGGCGACCATCAGCAGGTTTTCACCGGCATCGTAGATATCACGAACCTTGCCACGGGAATCCGGACGACGCTCCATCGTTGTCACGTGAGTCACTCCTTACCTAAATACGACAGAAATGCGGGTTCTTTCCCGCATGTTTTCGCAAACTCGGAGCGGCAGGGACGCGGCCCCTCCTTCACCGAATAGCGAAAAGCTAGTGCTCCATTGTAGTAGATGCCGCGTCCGCCGTGTGCTCGCGGGGCAGATGAATTGTAAAAGTCGTACCCTTTCCAAGCTCCGACTCCACGGATATGTAGCCATGGTGACGCTCGACGATCTGCTTGGTCACGGCGAGGCCGACGCCCAGGCCGCCAGCTTCGCGGGCGCGGCTGGCATCGGCGCGCCAAAACCGCCCGAAAATGCGCGACAGATCGTCCTTGGCAATACCGATGCCGGTATCAGAAACGGCAATGCTGACGTGCCTGCGGTCACTGAGCACCGACACCACGACCCAACCGCCCTCGGGGGTGTAGCGCATGGCGTTGCTCATGAGGTTGATAACACATTGCGTGATCATGTCGGGATCGGCTTCGACGACATCGTCGTGACCCTGGGTCTCGTCCGCAAAACGCAGGCGCAGATCGCGGTCGGCAAACAGACGCTCCTGGCCGTTCACAATCGATCGCACGAAAGGAACCATGTCCACCGGCTCAAGGTTGAGCGGAGCCGTGCTGTTTTCCATGCGCGACAGGTCGAGCATCTGCTGCACCAGACGAGCCAGGCGACGCGTCTCGGAAGCAACGGTCTCCAAATGCTCATCGTCGGTGGGATACACGCCGTCCTGCATGGCCTCGACCGTCGCAAGCATCGCCATAAGCGGCGTGCGCAGCTCGTGTGCGACATCCGAGGTCAGGCGCTTCTCGTGTTTCATATCCTTCTCGAGCGAGGTGGCCATCTCATCGAAGGTCTCACCCAGCTGATCGATCTCGTCATCACCGCGCAGCCCCGTGCGAGCCGACAGGTCGCCGTCACGGATTTGCTTTGCGGTACTGGTGATGCGATGAATCGGTTTGGTGAGCATGCGCGACACGAGCGATCCGATAACGACCGAAATGCAGATTGCAACAACCGCGGCGAGGGCCATGGCGTTAAAGGTCTTCTCCCTAAACGCAGAGTCCGCCTTGGTGAGCAGAGCGTCGGAGCCGATGGCCCACAGCTTTACCTGTCCGACATGCTCGCCGGAAGACGTTACAATCTCGACGTTAGCAACGCTATCGGAGTCGGTTGGAGCAGACGAGACCGGGCTATGCGATGCCCTCTTGCCGCTCGTGTCGTCGGTCGTAGCCTGGTTTTCGCGTACATCGGCGGTGGCGCTTGCCGAGGGCCAGGAATCGTCATAAACGATCACACCCTTTTTATTGACGACCTGCATGCCCAGATCGTCGGAAACCAAACTCGACGTTGCGACCGTGCGCAGTTCTCCCGCGGTCCAAGAGCCGTTTTCCTCATATGAGGTCGCCAACTTCTCGGCAGCGGAATTTGCGATTTCGACGATATTGGAGCGTGTGTAATCCGAAAAGACCGTGCCCCACACAACAGAGACAACGCCCACCAGCACCAATACCGTCATGAGCGATGTCAGAGCAAAAGCAAGTGCCATGCGCGAGGGATAGCTCATCGTTGGCCGTGAATCGGAACGAGGCGTGTTCCAACTAGCCTTGGAACCCGCCTCGCTCTCCTGCTTGTGCTTTTGTCCGATTTCAAAGCGCGCAGGTGTCATATGTGATTTCCCTATTTCTCGTCCGACTTATCGGTCTTGGCCGGAGCCTCGAAGCGATAGCCGACACCATGGACGGTGTAGAGCCACTTGGGCTTCTTGGGATCATCGCCCAGCTTGGCGCGAAGATTCTTCACGTGGCTATCGATGGTGCGCTCATAGCCCTCAAAGTCATACCCGAGCACTTTCTCGACCAGCTCCATGCGGTTATACACACGGCCGGGATGACGGGCAAGTGTGGTGAGCAGCTTGAACTCGGAAGCCGTCAGATCGACTTCCTTGCCCTCGACCAAGATCTTGTGGCCCGAGATATCGATGACCAGATCGCCGAAGTCGAGTACCTCGACGGCGGGCTCGTCGGCCTGATGGGCACGGCGGAACAGAGCGCGAACGCGGGCGACGAGCTCGCGCGGCGAGAACGGCTTAATCAGATAGTCGTCGGCGCCGAGCTCAAGACCGATAATACGGTCCTCGATCTCGCCCTTAGCCGTCAGCATGATGATGGGGACATCCGAGGTATCGCGAATGGTGCGGCAAACGCGCTCGCCGGGGATCTTGGGGAGCATAAGGTCGAGCACGACCAGGTCGAACTGATGCTTCTCGAACTCCTCGATCGCGGACTGGCCGTCGCCGACGCCCGCAACCCAGTAGCCTTCGCGCTCGAGATAGGCAGCGACGGCGTCACGGATTGCCTTCTCATCCTCGACCAGCAGAATCTTTTTTGCATCTGAAGCCATAACACGGCCCCCCTGTCTCAATTAGCTAAGAACAAGCCCATTTTAACGCACCTGAGCCCGCCAGATGCCGCTATGACGCGGCAGCTCGGCGGGCGGTACTCACAATTACAACGCGTTTATTCCCCTGTTGGCGCCTTTTTAACCCCTCTAAGCTTAAAGAGAGAATAGGCGTGCAGTGACCGTCTCTGGTATACCCTGGCTGTTGCGCACCGTGGCGTACGTAAGGAATGAGTCCGATTTTCCCGCCGTAGCTGGATAATCGCCATACTCCAAAGCGCGGTCGGGCGACAGCAGCGAGCCATAGGTCTTGGCAGAGGTGTCGATCAGGAAATGCGACGCCTGTACCTTAACAAGGTATTTATTCTTCTTGCCAGCCGCACATGCGAGCGGCTCGCGTGATAGGAAGAGGTACGGCCCTCCTTCATTACCGATATACGTGCCCATATTGCCCAGGCTGCCCACGCCACTATAGGCCGCCTCGATAGAAAACACGAAGGTATCGCCCATATATACGGCCTCGAAAGGCAAAACTGACGAAGGAAGGACCAACTGGGCACGCTTGGTGTTGTTGCCGTCGGTCAGATCGATTGCCGTTATGCCGTAGTAGACGCCCTCGTCGTTGCGGACACGCGGCGAGATGGTCAAAATGCCGTCGCTCGCGCGCGGGGCCGATGCAAAGCGGCCCGTCGATTTCCAAATTGTCTCGGCCTTGGATTCATCAAGTGAGCGACGATAGCAAAACGAATCGCTACTCGTTTTATTGCCACCTGCCGAGGGCATTTTATACCAGATGACTGATGACCCGAACGCCGTAAACAGCGGCGGATCATAGTCCTTGCCACCTCGATCGAGCTCAACCACGTCGCCAGAGAGCGAAGCGCCCGACAGATTTTGACCGTAGAGCTTCCACGATGAATTGGCAAAGTTCATCTCAACCCACGCGAATACGCTGTCGCCGGCACGGACATCGTAGAATGCATATCCCGTGCCCTCGATAGGATCCTCGATTAATGTGGTAAGCGAGCCATCGCCCAGGTTGAGCACACCGAGTGTGTTGGCGTGCAGTGCCGATGCGGGCGCCATCATCGCCGCGGCGTAATCGCCGTCGCAGTAGTACAGCAGCGTACCCAGAGGCAGCGTCCATGACGCCGCCGGCTCAAGATCGATGTCGACTGCCTCGTACTCATCCGTAATCGAGATGATTTTGGAATCATCCTTGATAACCTGCGGCTCGCCGGCGGCATCATCGCTGGTGCCCGTTTTTTTCGAGCATCCGGCAAGCACCGTGGCAGCGCCCGCGGCAGCCCCACCGAGTACAAAGCCGCGACGCGATATTCCGTTCTTGATGTGATCGGCGATACCCATTAGGCGATCTCGGTGCGAGCGGCCTCGATAGCGCGTGTAAGCTGGTCGGCGCAGGAGGTCTTTTTCATACCGCAGGTATTACCGGCGAGAACCTCGATTACGCGATCGGCAGGAGCGCCCTCGACCAGCTTGGAGATAGCCTTGAGATTGCCGTCGCAGCCGCCGGTAAACTCAACGCCCATCACCTTGTTGCCGTCATCGGAAAGATCAAGGTGAATATTGCGAGCACACACGCCCTGAGGCTTGTAATCAAACGAAATCATGCGATCCCCTCTCAGAATGTTATTCGAGACGACTATTATCCCCGTCTTTCCCTAAATGCAACGAGGCGCTTTGCCGGCAACACACATTACCAGCAAAGCGCCCTAAAAAGCTAACGTTATGCCCGAACCTACTCGAAGCTCAGCTGCTCCAGACGATCAAAGACCGTGTCGATACGGGTGAGGAAGTCCCACGGATCAAAGATCTCGTCGAGCTTCTCCTGACTGACGGTGCAGCGCGGGTCGGCCTCGAGACGCTCCTTAAAGGTGGGGCCGGAGACACAATCCTGTACCTCGTGCCAGGTTGCCATAGCGTTCTCCTGCACAATGGCGTACGCGTCCTCGCGGGTGATGCCCGTGTCGACGAGGGCGAGCAGTACCTTGGAAGAGAAGATGAGGCCGCGGGTCTTATTGAGGTTGGCCATCATGCGGGCGGGATACAGCTGCAGGCCGTCGATAACGCGGATGAGGCACTGGAACATGTGGTCGAGGGCGATGAAGCTATCGGCCTGGGCGACGCGCTCGGCAGAGGAGTGCGAAATGTCACGCTCGTGCCACAGGGCGACGTTATCGAAGGCAACCTGGGCGTTGGACTTCACGACGCGCGACAGACCGCAGACTTTCTCCATGGTGATGGGGTTGCGCTTGTGCGGCATGGCTGAGCTGCCCTTTTGGCCCTTACGGAACGGCTCCTCGGCCTCGAGCGTATCAGTCTTCTGCAGATTGCGGACCTCGGTAGCGATGCGCTCACAGGTGGCCGCTGTAGTGGCAAGCACGCCGGCAAGGTAGGCATGGTGATCGCGGCTGATGACCTGCGTGGACAGAGGATCGTGGACCAGGCCCAGGTGCTCGCAGACGTACTCCTCGACGAACGGCTCGATGGAGCTGTACGTGCCGACAGCGCCCGAGATGGCACCGAAGGCAACATTCTTGCGGGCGTCCTCAAGACGATCCAGATCGCGCTTGAGCTCCCAGGCCCAAGAGCCAAACTTCATGCCGAAGGTCATCGGCTCGGCGTGGATGCCATGAGTGCGGCCGGCACAGAGCGTGTTGCGCTCCTCAAAGGCGCGACGCTTGCAAATCTCGCCGAGCTTCTTGACGTCCTCGATGATCAGGTCGCAGGCCTGGGTGAGCTGGTAGCACAGGGCCGTGTCGCCCAGATCCGAGCTGGTCATGCCATAGTGAACCCAGCGGCTGGGCTTGGGGTCGCCCTCGGGAACATCGGCATCGATGTATTCCTTCATGTTGGTCAGGAAGGCAATGACGTCGTGGCGCGTGACTTCCTCGATCTCATCGACCTTCGCCTTCTCAAAGTTGGCATGGTCGCGGATCCACTGGGCCTCGTCTTTGGAAATACCGATCTTGCCGAGCTCCGCCTGGGCCTCGCAGGCCAGAACCTCGATCTCCTGCCAAATGGCGTACTTGTTCTCGAGGGAGAAGATGTGTCCCATCTCCGGGCGGGTATAGCGATCGATCATAGCGGCTCCTTTTTGGTTATTGGCACGTTGGTCGTAACCCAACCATTGTACCGTGCGCAGGTGCAAGTATGGGCAGCAGGCATTAACCTAACATTTTGGAATTGGAGCGGGCATGGGGACGTCCGCGTATTTGCTTCGCAAATACGCACCGGCTTCAGTGGCATACCGAGATCCGGGGAAGTGTGGGAGCAAAGCAGGCTGAATCTACCATTCCCGAAATCTTCCTTGCTCCATGGAGCGGGCAACGGGACGTCTGCGTATTTGCTTCGCAAATACGCACCGGCTGCGGTCGCCTATCGGCGACCTTGCCTGCTCGCTATAAACGCTTCGCGTTTATTTAACGCTCGCACCCTGTCGGGTTCGAGTCCCGGCACTTTATTGAAAAAGGCACGGTAACGAAACGTTACCGTGCCTGAAATTCGAATGGAGCGGGCAACGGGACTCGAACCCGCGAGTGTCAGCTTGGGAAGCTGATGCCTTACCACTTGGCGATGCCCGCATATGTGGGGGATAGTATAACGCGGTTGTCTTGTTCGATACAAGGGTGTCGATGCTTGTTTTAGCCGTGGAGAATCGTTTGAAAATCGCGCCAATTGTGGAGATGAGGACCTTTGTCTTTCTTTTCTTACCATCTTCTACCTGCACTTTTATCTGATTGTTGTATTTGAGCTCGATTTGTCAGAAATCGGGCAAGCTTTTGGTCAGGCTCCGGTACTTACCCGCATGAACCTCGGGGGTAGCCTCATCCTACGCGTCGCAACCTCCCCATGCGGCGCACGAGGGATAAGGAGCAGCCATGTCCAACGCACCCACGCACTCTGTCCACAGCGCAATCGCAACAGGTCCGCTGCTCCTGCTCCTCTTCCTGCTTTTCGGCTGCCTGGCACCAGGAGCCGCATTTGCCGTCGATGGCTACGACCAGCTCGGCTTCCGCACTATTAGCGATGATTGTGGGCCCTTCTTCATCGGCAAGTATGAAGCTCAAGACACCTCGATTGCCTACTGCATGAACCAGGAGCGCCCCGGCCCCACCAAACCGGGCGGCCCATGGCTCAACTTTGATCAAGGCTGGGTGTGGCTCGACGACGAGTTCGCGGCAATCGTTTGTCACGGATATCCCACCACCACGTCGTTTGGCGGTTACCATCTTTCACCCGATCGCGCCCGCGCCGCCACCCAGCTTGCCGTATGGATGCTCAACGGCACTACCCATGTCGACGGCACCTACTCCTACACGACCGCTCAGGGTAAAACCAAGAGCGGACACTTTACCGCCGACAATGAAGTCGTGGCGGCTGCGCGGTGGCTCCACGACAGCGCAAAATCAGGAAGCATCAAAGCCGCTCCGCACCGCGCGCGACGCTATCTAGGGGCCGTATCGGGCGGCAGCAAACGTCAAGACATGCTCTATGTACTGCCGGCGGTCTCTGTTTCCTTCCAAAAGCAGTCTGCTGACACCGTTATTACCAGCGGAAACAATACCTATCAGTTTACCGGGGCAACATTCGATATTTTTGAGAGCGCCAGCGGCGCGCGTGTCGGCACCATCAAGATGGACAGCAACGGTCGAGCGCAAGCAACACTTCTGCCCGACACGGCATACTACCTAGTTGAAACGAAGGCGCCGGCCGGCTATGTCCCCCGCCACGATCGTATTGCCTTTACCACGGGGAATGACGGCGGGCGGGTCGCCATTGATGAACAGCCCGGCACCATCAACCTGCGTATCGTAAAACTCGATGCCGCGACGAATGCCGGCCCCCAGGTGGGATCTTCACTCGCAGGAGCAGAGTTCACGTGTGTGTCGCAATCAACCCCTGGATGGGCGCAAATTCTCACGACTGACGAAAGCGGTCGGGCTACCCTCGTCGATGTCCCCTTAGGAACCTTTACCATCTACGAATCAAAAGCCCCCGAGGGCTACCTGCCATCCAACGACAGCTGGACCTATACCGTTGGAGCCGACCAGCTCGGCGATTCAGGCGTAGTCGAGATCGAATCTCGCATTTCCGATATCCCCATTGCGTTTGACCTTGAGATTTCCAAATTCAAGGATTACGGCAATAGCGACCAATCCGGCCTGGAGCAGCCGGCGGGTGGTGTTGTCTTTGAAGTTGTCAGCAACAGCTCTCAGCAGGTTGTTGGCACATTGACCACAAACATCTATGGCTTTGCCTCCACCAAAGATCAGCCCGAAGCATGGTTCGGCACAGGCAAGCGACCCGCCGGTGTCCACGGAGCCGTCCCATACGACCGTGCCGGCTACACGATTCGCGAGGTTCCGGAAACCGTCCCCGAGGGTTTTAAACGTGCAGGGGAATGGACCGTCGGGGCCAATCAGATTTCCAACGGCGCCGAGCTTCAATATATCGTGGACAACCACGCTCTGTCGACGCATCTCCAAATTGTAAAACGCGATGCCCAAACAGGCGCTTCTGTTCCACTAGCCGGATTCACCTTCCAACTACTCGACAGCAATCACGAACCTGTCTCACAAACTTGCTGGTATCCAGCGCATAACGTAATGGACAACTTTACGACTGACGCGACCGGGACCGTCACACTGCCCGAATCGCTCGTGCCGGGCACCTATTATGTACGCGAAACCTCGGCCAAAGAGCCCTATCTCGTCGGCAAAGAGATCGAGGTAAGCATACCCGCCGACATGAACCTAACGCCCGTTGCAATCGTCTCGTATTATGACCACGCCGCGACCGGAAACATCAGGATCGTTAAAACCGATGCCGTAGACGGCAGCAGCCTCGCGAGCGCCGTCTTTGAGATCCGCGCCTCGGGTGATATCGTGCGCCCCGACGGTAGCATTGCCGCGCTCGACGGTGAGACTGTCGCTACTGTCATGACGGATGAAGCTGGAGAAGCACGCGCGGACGACCTCCCGCTGGGATCTGGTACCGCGCGCTACGAGGTTGTCGAGACTCAAGCGCCGGCAGGCTTCTTACTCGATCGGACATCCCATATTGTCGACCTTACTTATGCCGACCAGAAAACACCCGTTGTGGAGGCACGGCTTAACGTATCCAACGATTACACCAAGGTTGATATCTCCAAGGTCGATGCAAGTGGTGAGCAGGAAGTGGAAGGTGCACAGCTCACCTTATATGGTCCCGATAAAACCGAAATAGACTCCTGGACCTCATCCGAAAAGCCACACCGCATCGAACATCTTGCACCCGGCACCTACTCGTTGCGCGAAATGATGTCTCCGCGCACCTATGACCTTGCCGAGGAGATAACGTTTGAAATAAAGGATACGGGAGAAGTCCAATCCGTCGCGATGAAGGATGCGCCCATTGAGATCAAAGGACAGGTCGACAAGCGTCAGGAACTTGTCCAACCTATCGGGAAGGGTCTGTTGGCTAACGGCGATGGTAAAAACCGTGCCGCGACGCAAACCAATAGTGATGGGCTTTTCTCCTACACCATCGATACTCGAAACGATTCAGCTACCTGGGTTGATGAATTTACGATTACCGATGATCTTGAGTGTGCCGAGGACGATACGGCGAGATTCGTCTCAATCGAAACCCCCGTCGCCATCGGCGACATCAACGGTCTGTGCAACGTGTGGTATCGCACGACGCCGTTGGACTCGATAGACGTCGATGAGCCGGCAAACGCGACACTTGACGATGGGCACGAAAATCCCTGGCTTGAGTCCGACGAAGTAAAAGAGAGCCTGGGTGAGGACTGTCGCCTCGTCGATTACGACGGCTGGCACCTATGGAAGGCGGATGTCTCGACCACAGAATCCACCACACTCGAGGCGAAAGAACTCGACCTTGCATCCAATACCGTCGTAACGGGTATTCGCATTGAATACGGTGCAGTAGCCGCCAACTTTACGACTCGAAGCGATGCAGATTCCTGGACCCGTGATGATCTCAAAGATGAGCACGACGACCTTGACGATGCCAAAGCAATCCTTGGCACAGATGCTCGGGGCGCAGTCGTGCACATGCAGGCAACGTCGGCTTATACGCCCCAAACCGCACTCACCAACAGCGCGCGCGTCGATCTTTGCCGCAACGGTGGCGGCGATAAACTTGAGTCACATGACGAGGACAGCGTCATTCAACGCTGTACCCTACCGCAGGACCTACCGGCAACAGGATCAGTTCCCATCGCCGCTTGCATCACCGCGCTCCTGACATCGGGTGCCGCAGCCCTATGGTTCGCTCGCCTTAGGTCGATCCCAAAGAAGCGCTAGCGCGATGAAAAAGCGGGCGAGCCAGTCCCCCGGCTCGCCCGCTTTCAATCATTTAAATCGCCGTATCTACTCTGCAGACGAAGATCCACCATCAACGATTGCTTGCTCGGACTCAGGAATCCCATCGGCACCCGTGCTCTGTTCTTGCTCCACCTCTTCGCTGATTGCGGAGGCGGGGGTCGAGCCCTTTGCACCCACGATGTAGGCAGCCCCAAATCCTAACGCAATGGCAATCAAGGTCAAAATCACATAGGCAGGCCAATGGCGCTTAATATACGAAAACACGTTGACTCCTTAGAGCTCCGTCTACGAACGGCGGATAACCTCGGTCACGACCTCGGATACCGTGGCAATGTTCGTCGGGTTGACATTGTGGGGCAGGTCGTCCTCGGTACGAGCGCAAGCCAGACGCGTGCCGTCCACGCCGGCGATGGTGAGGGCTCGGCGGCTCGCCTCGAGCGCGGCATAGGCATCGGTCTTGGCATAGGGCATCTCGAGCGCGCCACAATCGACATGGAACGACTTGCACACCTTGCTGACCAGGTTCATGATGCGACGATCGCCCTTGAGCAGCTGCTGTTCGCCCTCAACCGTCACCACCGAAAGCCTACCGGCGCCGACGGATTCAAGATTGATGAAGAATACGCCGCGGAGCTTATCGCGATGCGAAGCCAAGAAGGCCTTCATGCCGGCGCCATCACAATCCGAGGCGCCCGTTGCCACAAACCAGATATCGTGACCGAGCAGCTCATCATCGCCCATAGAGGCGACAGCCGAGAGCATATCTTCGGAAGAAGCGCCATCGGAAGACGTAGCGCCACCCTTCCAGCCATCGTTATCGTCCTCGAAGTTATCCCACGAACCGATACCGCGACCGGACTTCTTGGCATCGTAATCGTCTTCGACGCCCAGCCAGTCACTCATGCTGTCCTGCTCGTTTTTCTTTTTACGACCGAAAAGGCCACCCAGGCCGCGCTTGCGAGACTTGGGTGCCGCCGGGGCGGGAGCCGAAATGGTCTCGATCGGCTGAGCGCCCGACGCAACGGGCACAGGAGGCGCAACGGGTGCCGATGTGGGTTCGGGACCCTGGGCAGTAGCAAAGGGGTCGTTGACCTGTGCGGAGGGGTCGGGAAGGTCGAACAGCGACGTGCGAGACGCAACGTTTGCCTGCTTCATCGACGGTAGCGACGGATCGGGAACCGAAGCCAGCGGAGACGAGGAAGGTGCGGGCAACGGAGCCGACGCCGGATCGGGAACATTCATCTGCGGACGCGGTGATGCCTGGGAGGAAATCTGGGCCATAAGGGAATCGACCGTTTCGTCCTGGGTGGGAGCAGCATCGGCAACCGTGGCACCGGAACCGCTCGGGGTCGGCATGGTGAAAATCTGCGTGGAGTAAGGCCTCGACTCATCCGTCTCGGGAGTCTCGGAAACCGCAGGCACTTCCTCCTGCTCGACCTCGGTCGAATCATCTTGCTCGGCTGCCGCGTATTGCTCTTCGTCAGAGTTGGCCTCGACGGACTCGTCCTCGGCAGCATCCTGAATTTCGGCAGCATCAATGGGCTCGTCATCGTCTGCCGCGCCGCCCTGCTCATCGGAAACAGGAAGGGGCTCGGCAATCGCGGTGCCTTGCTTTTCAAACGTTATCGTGGAATCGAACTTCGCGGCATCAAACGACATGGTGCTATCGACGTGCTGCTGGGGCTCGAAAGACGTCGTCGCCTCAACAACATCCGCGGACGCCGGTTGCTGGGACTCAAAGGACGTTGTAGCTTCGGCGGCGTCGACGGGCACGGACTGCATAGCCTCGTTCTGCTCGAACTCTTGCGCCGCGAGCTCACGTGCCGCCTCAGCTGCCTGCTGCTGAGCGATAGCCTCCTGCTCGGCAGCCTCGCGTGCGGCAGCGCGCTTCTCTTCGAAATCGTCGACAAATTTCTTGCCCTTTGCAAGCGCGCCCTTAAAGAAGTTGGAAGCGCTGGCGCCAATCGAAGAGAACGCGGATGCAATATCGGCATGAGGCGTTGCCGCGGGAATCTCGGCCGAGAAATCAGTATCGCTCTCGTAAGACACGCGCCTCGGCTGTTCAACGTAATCGTCGTCAGACTCGTCCGCAACGTCTTGCGCCGGCGCGGCGGGAGCCAAAATGTCCAGTCCTGCCGCGGGATCGATCGCAGACACCGCCTCGGGCTCGGCAACGGCAGCGGTAACCGCGGCAGACTCATCATCCGCAGCGACAACGGGCGCAGGCTCGGGCTCAAACGTCGGCTCCTCGCCCTCCTCGTAATCGAGCGTGCAGGACTCGGGAAGCATTCCGAGCGCACGGATGGCATCCGAACCAAAGCGGATGTTGCCGGCGGCGTTGCGATAGAGCTTGGGCTCGGGCTCGGCCGCGGCAGGCTCCTCCGCCGGCTCAGCAGCGGGAACCTCGTCATTGAACTCTTCGGCCTGGACAGCCTGATTCTGATCCTCGGGCACGATGGCGCCAATCAGCGTCTCGTCGGCAGACGCACCCTCAAAGCCCTCGATCTGCTCGTCAAAAGCCTCGCCTTGTTCGGGCTCGGTTTGAGCGTCGGGAGCAATCGGCTGACCGAACTCGTCCTCGGCGTAGGTAGGCTCTTCGTACTCGATGGTGTTGCCGTAGTCGTTTTGCTGCTGGGCCGCGGCATACTCCGCCGCCGCGCGCGCCATTTCCTCGGCACGACGTTTCTGCTCCCCAAAATAGGTATCGAACGGAACATCGTCGGGAAACTCGTTCTCGCCCTGGAAGGGAGCAACGTTGTCCATAACGCCGAGCATAGCGGCAACAGAAGACTTGTTGCACACCGCGCCGGACGTATAGGGAAGAATATGGCGGTTAGAGATGATGTTTGCCGCGTTGGCAAGTGCAACGAGGGAAGCGAGGATCGCGACAATCCACAGCAGAACCTTGAGCGCGCCGGGGAGCGGCAGGATACGCAGGATGGCAACGGCAGCAGGGGCAACCGTGGCAACGGGCAACAGCTTGGCGATGAGCGCACGATACGAAGCATAGGGCTCGCGGGCGAGCAGCTCAGCACGGGGAGAGTCGTAGTGTGCGACAACGACCACCGGGCGGTTGCGCGGAGACGCGAGCGGGCCCGAGGCCTTGTGGTAGGCGATGACATTTTGGCTCACGCCCGTCTTGCCCAGGCGCGAAACCACGGGGTGGCCCGTGCGCTCGAGCACGTAAAGAACGGCGCCGACAATGGCCAGCAAGGTGCCGACCAAGCCGATACCGCCGCCGATGCCCATCAGCAGGGCGCCGGCAAACGCAAGAATACCGGTAACGGCAAATGCCAATCTACTGGGCGCCGGGGCATTGAACTCCTGAACCTCGGGGTCAAAGCCGTGGTTGCGGAAGATCTGAGCGATATCCTCGGCAGCCAAGCGCTCTTCTTCGCTGCATGCCGGCGTAATGCCGGTGTTCTGCAGCAGGTGGTTAATATAGTTCTGGGTGTTCGCCATGTGCGCTCCACATCCATAATCCGACAAATAGGCCCAATGCATGCACATTAGAACCGTATATAGTCGAAAGTATACCCCGAGCGAGCGCAAACGACCGAATTCGGGCCATCTTAACGCCCCGAGCGGACAAGGATATAGCCTAATCTCCATATCGGACTAAAATCATGGCAGCAAACCACCTTCTCATGCGAGGACTCTATGACGGCAAGCGACGCGACCGCGACAATTAAAAAGGGAAGTTCGGAGCCCGGTTTCGATAAAACGGCTCAGCGCATCCTCAATCTTTTCTTTGTGCTCAACAGCTCCCCCGAACCGTTGACGACCGAACAAATCGTCTTGGATTCCGATTTGGGGTATGGCTCGGGCAACATCGACTCGGATAAGCGCAAGTTCCGCCGCGATCGCGACAAACTACTCGAACGCGGCATCGTAATCAAAGAGGTTCGCCTCGCCGGCGCGCAAGAGACCGAGGAAAGCTCGTGGACGATCGACCGCGAGCACACGTTTGCGGCAGGTGGTCTCATCACCGCAGACGATGCCGACATCTTGCTGGACGCCATCGACCAGACGCTTGCGGCCGGCTCCTCCGCCTTTGCCGCGCCGCTTGCCGACATCCGGTCCAAGATTGCCTATCTCACCGGCATATCTGCCGCAGACGAGGCGCCGATTCACCGTTCTCCCACCGTCGATGCGGTTTGGAGCGCCTTTGCCGAGCGCTGTGCACTGCGCTTTTTGTATCAGAACGGTCGCGGCGAGCAGAAAGAGCGCACCGTCTGCGTCTACGGTATGTTCGAACACGATGGCACGGCGTACTTCTGCGGCCTCGACAATGCCACCGACGACATCAGGACATTCCGCTGCGACCGTATCGTTCGCGCTTGGCGTCCTTCGAAGGCCTACGCCATCCCTGCAGACTTCAATCTCAACGACTATCTGTTCTTTGAATTCGATTTCGCCGACCGACCGCCCGTTGCAGCCACGTTCTCGTTCGCCCCTCAGACGCAGATCGATATGATCAACGGCCTCACGCGCGGGCGAGGTGAGCTCGCACACACCGATGCGGGATGGACCTGGACCGTTGGCGTGCGCGATCTTGAAGCCGCCGCCTCATTTTGCATGGCCCACGCCATGGACGGCATGAGGCCCATGGCCCCCGAATCGCTCAAGCAGGCGTGGAACCACCTCATTGAAAGGACGGTGCACGAGCATGCCCGTGCGTAAACTCACCAGCGAGCAGAGACTCTCGCGCGCCATCGACATCATGGAGGCCCTCTACGCCGCGGGCGAGAGCGGCATGACACGAACCGAGATTTGCGGCCGCTTTGACATCACGGGAGTATCGCTCGACGAGATTCTCGAGATCGTCTCGACGCTCGCGGACCGAGAATCGGGTGCGCGCATCATCTGCGAATGCCACGGCGAGCGTGTGGTCCTCACCGGTGACGCTGGACGTGTGCTACCGCTGCGTCTGAGTGCCGCCGAAGGCGCTGTGCTCAACCATGAACTTGAATCGTTGGGGATCGAGCCGCAAACGGCAGCTCGGATTCGACATGCCCTTCTGCCCGAAGAGCTCGGCTATAACCAGCGCGTCTTTGACACCGTCAACCACGGGTCGCACTGGCAGCAGCTGAGCTGCGCCATTCAGGATGGCGTTCGCTGCCGCATCTCGTATCGCTCGATGGACGATGCACGACCACGCGAGCGTCTGGTCGACCCCTTGCGCATTACGGCAAACGGCGACCAAACATACTTGATTGCCTGGGACATCGCAGTCGATGAGCAGCGCATCTATCGCATGGATAAAATCGAGGGACTCACCTTGACGGAAGAATCCGTCGTGTCTCACGCACCGGACGTCGCATCCCTCCACGATTCCCTTGCCCGGACGCAGCGTAGCGCAAAGCTCTTGATGCCATTCGATATGGCGGAGCATCTGGACTGGGCCGGCATCACCCTAATCGAGCACAGCGGGGCAGACATGGCAACGGTAACCGTGCATTATGGCTCCGAGCGTTGGCTACTGAGCCAGATAATCGCAGCGGGCGGAGCCATCCGCATCTTGGATGACCCCGCCCTGTCAAAGCGTCTGTGCGATATGGCAAAAACCCTCGTCTGTCCGCTTTAGCGCCGCCGCTCGTGGTGTGCGCGCCACAGTTGCAGATAGTGACCGATCTGCGCCGATTCGATGCGCTGGTAGGAGCTCGTGGGCAGCGACGTTAAGAACTTCTTCCCGTAGCCCTTCGTCACCAGGCGCGGGTCGGCCAGAATCAGCACGCCGCAATCAGTCGACGAGCGGATAAGGCGGCCGGCCGCCTGCTTGACCTCGAGCACTGCCTCGGGCAGCGAATAGCGCGCCCAAGCGCGGTCTTCGCGCAGGTTGCGCTCGCACGAGAGCGGGTCCGTGGGGCTCGAGAACGGCAGCTTGGGAATGATGACGCAGCGCAGCGTCTCGCCGCTGGCGTCGAATCCCTCCCAGAAGGCCTTAAGCGCAAAAAGCGACGAGGTCGGCTCATTGATAAACCGGTCGCGCAGGCGACGAGGAGATGAGTTGCGCTGCTGGCAGTTGAGCTCCAGACCCGCGCGGGCCATCTTGGGCTCAACGCGGGCGTACAGGTCTTCCATGTCGCGCCGATTGGTGAACAGCGTGAGCACCGATCCGCCCATGGCAAGATGGGCGTCGACCAGCACGCGCTCGAGCGCCGTAAGATAGCTCTCGCGGTCACGCGGATCGGGGATATCGCCCGCAACGACTACAGCCATGTTCGAATCGAAGTCGTAGCTCGAGTCCAAGTGCAACGATGAGGATGTTGAAGCACCGATGCGATCGAGGCCGACCGCGTGGTTAAAGTGTTCAAAGCTTTTGGACACCGTCATGGTCGCCGAGGCAAAGATAGCCGTGTGAACCTCGGGCAGCCACTCGGTTGCCAAGGCCTCGCCAATGTCGATGCGCTCTGCGGTCATTGACTCTCCGCCGGCACGCAGTCTGCGATTGACCTGCAGCGAATACACGTAGTGTTCATCGGTGCCATCAATGATGAGTTTGAGGTTCTCGGCCAGCTCGTGCAGGCGGCGCGAAATATCACCCAGGTCGACAACAACCTCGGGCTTGTCGGCGGCGACGGCTTGCACCAGCGCGTCGACGCTCTTGTCAGCCTGTTCCAATGCGTCGATGGCAGTGTAGGCCGACTGCAAGAAATCATGCCAGTCGTCAGATTCGCGCAACTCGGGGCCAATCCATAGATTGGCATTGTCATAACCCCCACGGGCACGGCGACCGAGCTCGCGAACGCCATCGAACACGTCGGCGATTGCCATGCTCGCGCGCGCAACCGTCGACGTCGCCTTGGCAGTAAGGCCCAGATAGAGCGTAGAGCCCTCGGAGGTTGCCAAATCACGGGAAACCTGGCTTAGCGCGCCGGTGCTCGAGCCACCCAGGCGCTCAAACAGAACGCGTGATTCGTCCGCCGACACCACGCGCGCCCACTGACGGCGCGCCTCGCGCTCGATGGAATGGGCCTCGTCGATTACCCAATGACGAATCGGAGGTAAAATCCTGCCCTCGGCCGCGACATTGCGGAACAGCAGGGAATGGTTGGTGACCACCACATCGGCATGCGCCGCACGACGGCGAGCGCCGTGGACCAAACATTTATCAGGGAAAAACGGGCAGAGGCGACGAGCACACTCGCGCGAGGCCGTCGTAAAGTCGGGGCGGTTGACGCTGCGCCACCGAATGCCGAGCGAGTCGAGGTCGCCATCGGCTGATTGGCAGACGTACGCCATAATGACCGCGACCGCCGTGAGCGTGTCCGCCGGATCGCGCTTGGTGGTAATCTCGACCTGGCTGCGGCTCATGCGCTCAAGCTTGCGCAGGCACGGATAGTGGTCATAGCCCTTGAGAGCGCAAAATGACAGGCCACCGTCCAGTTGCTCGGCAAGTTTTGGCAGCTCATGGTACATGAGCTGGTCGGCAAGATTGTTCGATTTGGTCGCAATACCAACCGTGATGTTGTTACGGCGTGCTGCCTCGGCAAAAGGCACCAGATAGGCCATCGATTTGCCGACGCCCGTGCCCGCCTCAATTACGCGATGTGTGCCCGTGACCAGCGCATCGCGGACCTCGAGCGCCATCGCGATCTGCTCATCACGCGGCTCGTAAGTGGGATACATGCGATTGACCAGGCCACCCGGCGCATAGTCTGCCTCAATCTCCTCACGACTCGGCATCTTGAGGACCGGCAGTTCGTCGGCGTCCACCCGATCGTCGGCGCGATCGGCCTTGAGAACGTCAGCACGAGCGGCGCTGAGAGAGAAGATAGAACCAGGGTTCTGCCCCGCCAAGAATGAGAAGATAGGACGATAGGACCAAGGCACATCCGGATGCATGTCGGCTAGGCGCGCCATGAGGCCCTGGGGCAAGTCGGTGAGCGCCACGAGCAACACACGCCATACGCCACACAGGGCGTCGACGTCGGCATTGGCACGGTGTGATACCGAGTCACAGCCAAACAGATCGGCCATAAAAGACAGCTTGTGCGAGGCCAGGCGCGGAAGCGCGATGCGCGACAGCGCCAGCGAATCGATCCAAATATCGCTCACGTTGACGCCGCCTTTGACCGACTCGATAAACGAGCGATCGAACGTGGCGTTATGTGCGATCACCGGGCAACCACCGACAAAATCGGCGAGAGCGGCGACGGCCTCAACGGGCGACGGGGCATCTGCCACATCGGCATTTGTAATGCTCGTGAGCTCGGTAATCTCGGCGGGAATCAGTTGCTTGGGATGCACGAAGGTATCGAAGCGGTCGACGACCTCGCGGCCCGAAAGGCGGGCCGCCGAGATCTCGATCAGCTCATTGTCCTGCACCGAAAGACCCGTGGTCTCGGTATCGAGGACGATCACATCTTCCTCGATAAGGCCGAAGGACTGCGTTTTGGCGCGCTCGGCAAGCGTGGCATAGGAGTCGATGACAAACTGCGGCGTTCCTGACGAAACCGCGTCCTCGATTAGCATGCAATGCCCGCTCGACGAAGACCCATACGGATCAGGCTGTCACAGACCTGCGGGAACGTCATGTCGTCGGTGTGGCGGATCTCATCCGGATACAGCGACGTATCGGTCATGCCGGGAATGGTATTGGTCTCGAGGATAACGGGGCCGTCCTCGCTCACGATAAAATCGCTGCGCGAGATGCCCAGGCAACCGAGGGCCTTGTGAGCGGCACAGGCAAGCTCCTGGGCACGAGCATAGTTCTCGGGTGAAATCTGCGCCGGAATGCGATGGATGTCCGTAGGGTCGACATATTTCACGTCCAGATCGTAGAACTCGCAGTCCTCGGGCTTACGGATCTCGACAATCGGCAGGGCGCGCACGTCATCTTCACCGTATACGCCAACGGTGATCTCGGTACCCTCGATGCACTTCTCGACCAGCACTTTGTCGCCGTACTCAAACGCCTTGGCGATTGCCGCGGGCAGCTCGGAGGGCTCATGGACCAGGGAAATGCCATAGCTGGAACCGTTGACGGCCGGCTTCACAAAGCAGCGCTCGCCACAAACCTCGACGATATGATCGATATCGACTTCATCGCCCACCTCGAGCGCAAGGCCGGGGGCAATGGGAATGCCCGCCTTGGCGTACAGGAGCTTAGAGACCTCCTTGTCGGCACCGCAGGCGCTGGCAAGCACGCCCGAGGCCGTGTAGGGGATACCCAGGGTCTCCATGGCGCCCTGCATGGCACCATCCTCGCCGCCGGCACCGTGCATGGCGATAAACGCCACGTCAAAGCCGCCGGTCGCCATGGTTACCATAAAGTCATCAGCGGCCGTGTCGAGCAGCTCCACCGAGGTGTAGCCGGCTTCCTTCAGTGCCACCACGACGTTCTTTCCCGAATTGAGCGAGATCTCGCGCTCAGCGGAATGACCGCCCGCCAAGACCGCTACGTGCATGTTCTTTAGGCTTTTACCCGGCATGGGCAGACTCCTCCTCTATAATTTCTGCAGCTGATACCATATTGTAGCGATACCCTCTACGTTTCCCCAAAATCGAAAGGCTTCCATGAATCCCAGGACTAAATCTCAGGACATTCGCGACTTGAGCCAAAACGATATTCGCGAGCTCGTGGCCGAACTTGGCCAGCCCGCCTTCCGCGCAAAGCAGCTCATCGAATGGGTCTTTGAGAAGAACGTTTGTTCGTTTGACGACATGACCAACCTTCCCAAGGCTTTCCGCGAGCAGCTTAAAGAGGCTTTTGCCTTTGACACGCCGACTGAACTCACCAAGCAGGTTTCCAAAGATGGCTCGCGCAAGTATCTGCTCGAGTACCACGACGGCGTTTCCGTCGAGACCGTCGGTATGCCCCGTCGCAACAAGCTTTCCGTCTGCGTGTCCACCCAGGCAGGCTGTGGCATGGGCTGCGCCTTTTGCGCTACCGGCCTCAACGGCCTCAAGCGTTCTCTGACCGCTCAAGAGATCGTCGACCAGGTACTTCATGTATCCAACGACTTTGGTGAGCGCGCCACGAGCGTTGTCTTTATGGGCCAGGGCGAGCCGTTTGCCAACTACGACGAGGTTCTCAAGGCACTGCGAATCCTCAACGACTCCGACGGCATCGGTATCGGCGCTCGTCACCTCACCGTCTCTACCAGCGGCGTTATTCCCGGTATTCGCAAATTTGCCGACATCCCCGAGCAATTCACGCTTGCCGTTTCCCTGCATTCCGCCATCCAGTCGACGCGCAATAAGCTCATGCCCGGTGTTAAGAAGTACACGCTGCTTCGCCTTCACGAAGCGCTTCAGCTCTACACCGAGAAGACTGGCCGCCGCCCGACCTATGAGTACGCCATGATCGAAGGCGTCAACGATACGAATCCCGAGATGCAGGCGCTCTGCGACTTCTGCGAGGGAACGCTGTGCCACGTTAACCTCATTCAGCTTAACGACATCGAGGGCAGCCCGCTCAAGCCGTCGCCGATTCATAAGGTTGAGGATCTTCAGCGTCGTCTTGAGTCCCGTGGCATCGAGACCACGATTCGTAACTCCCGTGGTAACGATATTGACGCCGCTTGCGGACAACTGAAGCAGCGCTTCAAAGTTCAGAAGAACGCATAGGGGAGTCGCACCCCAAAACGTTTCATGTGAAACATCGAACGACCCCGGTTGCAGAATATGCAACCGGGGTCGTTTCATTTATTGACCTTAATTTTGAATCAGCTGCTACCTGTCCCATTTTTTACGGCCAAAATAAGGGGTCCTTGTCTCATGAATCAGACAAGGACCCCTTAGAATATACTGAATAATTGTTAGGTACCTAATAGCCTACATTTTCCCATTGGTTGCTAACCCAACCTTGATTAATCTTGGGATTCTTCGTTATCTGAGCAGTACGCATGGCAACATCTTCCGTCATAACATCCATTTTCTTTTTGGAAGTATCGACGATATCTTGCGCGCCACGAAGCAAACGACCTCGCAGTTCATCGTCTGTCGCGATCTTATAGCCAGCAAAGGCACCAGCCGCGACAGTCGTAGCCAATGCAATCGCTGTTAAAATCTTATTCCTCATCTTGGCCTCCTTGATCAAACTGAATCATTTCGCCAAGAATACGAGAGAGCTCTTCCTCGTCTTTAAACTCAATCTCAATCTTATTCTTTCCACGCGAGCTCTTCACACGCACGTTGGTATTAAATACCTGACGAAGTACACGGGCAGCCTTTTTAAAAGACTGAGGCGTTGCAGGTCTCGGCGTCTTAGGTGTCTCTCCGGCAGAAAACAACGGAGCAAGGTTTTCTGTCGCTCTTACTGAAAGGCCCTCTGCAACAACTTTCTCTGCAAGTCGAATTCGAGCATCCTCATATGGAACTGCAAGAATCGCACGTGCATGACCAGCAGTAAGTTTGCCCTCAAAAATCATCTGCTGAACTATTTCGGGGAGATCGAGAAGACGCAGTGAGTTTGTAATTGCAGAGCGTGACTTGCTTACTGCCTTCGACAATGCCTCCTGGGTCATACCGCTGGCATCGATGAGCTGTCGATAGCCCTTAGCCTCTTCGACGGGATTCAGATCAGAACGCTGAAGGTTTTCGATAAGAGCAAGAGCCAGCATCTCTTCATCATTAACGTCTTTAATGATGACAGGCAGTTCCTCAAGACCAGCAAGCTTTGACGCCTGGTAACGACGCTCGCCAGCGACGATCTCATAGCCGTTTCCATGTTTGCGAACCAAAAGTGGTTGCAAAACGCCATGTTCTTGGATTGACTCGCTCAACTCGCGAAGTTCAGTTTCGTTAAAGTGAATTCGCGGCTGATTAGGATTGGGAACGATATCCTCAATTGGTAGTTTTGTTTCAGATGCGGCATTTGAAGCCGATGTAGCCGAACTACCGGTCTCATACTCGGCCTCTGAGACCAAAGCATTGAGTCCACGTCCCAATCCGCCACGTTTCTTTGCACTAGGCACGCTTGATCACCTCTTTTGCAAGGTTCATATACGCTTTTGCACCCTTATTTTGAGGTGCATAGGTAATTACCGGTTCTCCAAAAGACGGAGCTTCGGAAATTTTAACCGTACGGGGGATCAGCGTCTTAAACGCCTTGTCACCAAAGTACGATTGAACCTCCTCAACAACCTGATTCGATAGAGAAGTTCGCGAGTCATACATGGTCATAAGCACACCATAGGTGTCTAAGCCCTTGTTCAGACGTGATTTAACCATCTTCATTGACTCAAGCAGCTTCGTTACGCCTTCGAGTGCGTAATACTCGCACTGGATCGGAATCAAAACGCTGTCTGCTGCGGTCAAGGCGTTGATAGTAAGCAGGCCGAGCGAAGGGGGACAGTCAATGAAAATAAAATCGAACTCGTCCTGAATCGGCTCAAGCAAATCTTTGAGGCGGGTTTCACGAGCAATTGCGCTTACGAGCTCAATTTCGGCACCTGCAAGCTGAATCGTAGCCGGAATAACGAATACCTTTTTGCAATTTGTATCAAGAACAAGTGATTCTGCCGGCACGTCATTCAACAATGCATCATAGATGCAGTGATCAAGGTCTTCTTTTTCAATTCCAAATCCACTGGTGCTATTTCCTTGTGGATCAAAATCGACAATCAGTGTCTTACGACCCTGCTCACCCAACGCTGCTGCAAGGTTTACAGCCGTCGTTGACTTACCAACGCCGCCTTTTTGATTGATGATTGCAATGATACGCGTGTCTTTTGCGCTCTTAGAACGCTTAACGTCGCGAAATCCCACGGTCCCTCCTGGTGTGTATTAAAGCTGTCAAACGGAGGATGTTTCACGTGAAACATTCCGAATCGATATCAACCGCCATGTTTCACGTGAAACACTGCAAGTTGTTAGTATCCATTATGTTTCACGTGAAACATCTAGGCAAGCGGATTCTTCTTTGCCATGCCATTTGAACGAGGCAATGAAACGGATGCTGGATGACTCTTCTTAAGAACAATGAACTCCCTGTGACCCAAGCCTTCAGGCAAATCAATTGTGTCATTCAGAAGCAAAGTGAAGCCACAAATCTTAGCTACTGAAATACCGGAAGCAAGCTCCTCATCCGAAGGATTGCCCTTGGTGATAACAAATAGCCCTCCATCCTTCAGGTACGGAGCCGCATACTCAACAAGAATCGGTAGAGGGGCCAGTGCGCGGGCGGTTACAACGGAGAACTGCTTCTTATGGCTTCGAGCATATTCTTCAAGACGATCATGAACCGCATGAGCATGTTTCAATCCAAGAGCATGGACAAAAGAATTGACAGCATCAACCTTCTTGCCAACAGAGTCAATATAAGTAGCTTTACGATGCGTGGCTATGGTTAACGGAATACCAGGGAAGCCCGCACCTGTACCCATATCGAGCAAAGCTCCCTCTGGAGCCTTATTGATATAGGGGAGTAAAACAAGTGAGTCGAGGATATGAAGTACTGCAGCATCTTCTACGTTAAGAATACGGGTGAGATTGGTTGTCTTATTTGTTTCCAAAACCAAATCCAAATGCTTAATACATTTCCTCAGCTCAACATCAGTTACGCTCAAGGAATACTCTTTGCAATAGGAAGTTAGGCGACTCAACATCTCGTCAGCCTGCTGATCAGTAAGTACTAACAACGAAAGCTCCTTTCTGACAAAAATCAGTGTATCGAGAACTTTTGACAAAAAAAGGGGACGTGGAAACCACGTCCCCTTAGCATAAGCTCGAGTAGATTATCGAGCAACAATCACCACATGGCGATCAGGGTCAGAACCCTCAGAATGAGTATCGACGGCATCATTGCCACGAAGTGCAATGTGAACCAGTCGGCGCTCATAGGCATTCATGGGCGGAAGCGAAACACTCTTATGAGTGCGAATGGCACGCTCGGCAGCAGACTGAGCCATGGAGGCAACCTTGTCCTGACGGCGGCTCTTGTATCCCTCGACGTCCACTACAACCGGATACCTAAAGCCAAGTTTGCGGCTCACCAGCAAAGAGAACATAACCTGAAGGGCATCAAGGGTGCGACCATGACGGCCAATGAGAACAGCAAGGTCGGGAGCCGTTACATCCAAAATCAGCTCACCCTCGTCGCCCTCATACTCATCGATAGGAGAGTTGGCGGCATCGAAATGCGAAAGGATGGAACGCAGGATGGAAATCGCAACATCGGCAATGGTGTCAAGCTCCTCATCGGTCAGCTCTTCACCAGCCTTGTAGCGCTGTGCAATCTCGGGATAATCGCCCGCAACCTGCGGGGCAACCTCCTCAAGCATATCCTCGATGATCTCTTCAGACATAACGTACTCCAAAAGTTAGGTACCTAAATAAGATTGATATCCCGCTACTTCTTCTTGTGCGGGCGCGGCTTCTTCTCGCGACGAGTG
>CAJLCM010000026.1:0-27999 GCA_905205145.1 uncultured Collinsella sp. | reverse complement strand
TGGCGGCGGGGCTGCTGCGGAGCGCGCGTTCGCCGTGGGCGATCGCGCGCCCTGGGCGCCGGCGCTCGACGGGCTGGTGCTCAACGTGACTGCGGGTGGGCGTATCTGTGTGATGGGCGCTTCGGGCATGGGCAAGTCGACGTTGCTTGCGCTGGCGGCGGGGGAGTGCGCGCCGTGCTCCATGGTGTTTCAGGATGTGCGTCTGGTAGAGGGCGCCTCGGCTTTGGATAACGTGCTGGTGTGCGCCAACGTGCGCGTGGACGCCTCGAGTGCCGCAGCCCTGTTGCGTCTGCTGGTGCCGGGGATCGATGTGCATGCTCGTGTGGCCGAGCTCTCGGGCGGGCAGCGCCGTCGCGTCGAGATTGCCCGAGCCCTGCTGTGCCCAGGCGACGCGGTGATTCTGGACGAGCCCTTTACCGGTCTAGATACCGCCGCGCGCGACGCATGCGCCGAGGTCGTGCTCGACTTGCTCGACGGCCGCATGCTGCTGCTTGCCACGCACGATGCCGTCGACGCTCGGGCCCTCAATATCTCGGACATCATCACACTCTAAATACTTATTCAGCAACAAAATGATCCGTTTTCCTCCGTCCCCAAGGGATCAGATGTGCTATTCTATCTGCGGGGTAATACTTAGGAATACCAAGTAATACCAACGCCGCAGAAACAAACTCCAGATGCGGGCCAATCGGGTTGCCTTCACAGCCCGTCGCCCAGCCGCGTGGCCCGCATCTATCCGCACTACCGTCGTTTCAAAAAGGAAGCGCCATGGCAGAACACATGACCCCCGTAGTCGCGAAGGTCTTGCCCGAGGAGAAGGCAGCCTTCGCGGCGGCAACCCAGCTCGTGGGTACCACGCCGTCCAACGCCATCCGCATGTTTATCGCTGCGTTCAATCGCTGCGGCACCTTCCCGTTCGACATCTCGCCCAACGGGGCTTTTGGCACCGCGCCCGATTCTCATCAATAAGTGATCCGTTTTCCTCCGTCCCCATGGGATCAGCTCTCTGCTGAGTTGTGGTAGAACTAGGGAACGGTTTTGAGGAGGTTGGCATGCTCAATGCGATGGCGTGGGCGCTTGCATGTTTTGGCGTTGTCGCTGCCGATATAGCCCTGAGCGTGGTTCTGTTTTCTGTTCTCGATGCCGTGTCGGTGCTGACGGGCTATCCGATCGACAATCTCGATATCCAAGGGTTCCAGGCTGCCGCTCAGACGGCGTCGTTTTTGATGGCGCTGCTGTGGTGGCGTTATCTGTGGCCGCGCTCGTTTATGGCGCGCTGGCAGGGCGAGCGCCCGCTTGGCGGGGGAGCGCGTGGGGCGTGGAAACGCATCGCCTGCGTTATCGTGATTGGCCTTGCCCTGCAGGTGGTCGTTGGCTACGTGACCGACGCTGTGCTGTCGCTGTTGCCCGAGGCGGCGGCCGATTACAGCGAACTTGTCGAGGAGACGGGCATGGGCGATACCAGCCTTCTTGCCGTCTTGACTACGGTGCTCGGTGCGCCGTTTTGCGAAGAGCTCCTGGTGCGCGGCGTCATCTTTGAGTTTTCGCTGCGTGCGTTTAATCCACAGTGCCGTCCGCTCTGGAAGCGCCGGCGTCACGTGCGACCGCAAGATGGCGCCATGGTGCCCTGGGTGGCCCCGAGTACCTGGGGCATCGCCGCGGCGATTGTGCTGCAGGCGGCAATCTTCGGTTTTATGCATATGAACTGGGTCCAGGGCTGCTACGCCGGCGCCGCCGGCCTCATCTTTGGTTGGGTGCTCGTGACGACCGGAAAGCTCCGCTACACGATCCTGCTGCATTTTGCCTTTAACGCCGGGTCGTACCTCATGGGCCTGCTGTGGTTTGTGAACACGCCGCTCGACGTGGCAATTACGGTCGCTATCGTCGGCGTCATCCTCGTTGAGGCAATGCGCTCGCTGCGCCACGCGTGTGGGATGGACGCAGCGAGCGCATCGCTGCCCTAGTTGCGCCTGCCGCCTCCGTTGGCGCCCTGACGCCCCTGGGCCGCGCGGTTGCGGCCTGCGGTGTTCTGCGCACGCGACATGCCGCCGTGGCCCTTGCTGCCCTTAGGCCCCTTGCCAGCGGCGCCACCGTGGGCCTTGCCGCCCTTCTTGCCGGTGCCATGCCCACCGCCGGCCGATGTCTCGCCCGGGCGCGGCGGCACGGGACGGATCAGGCAATGCTTGGTATAGCCGATCAGATCGCGGCGGCCGGCCTTCTCCAGAGCCTCGCGCACGAGCTTGTAGTTCTCGGGCTTGCGATACTGGATGAGTGCGCGCTGCATGGCCTTTTCGTGCGGGTCGCGCGCCACATAGATCGGCTCCATGGTGCGCGGATCCACGCCGGTGTAGTACATGCACGTCGACATGGTGGACGGTGTGGGGTAGAAGTCCTGCACCTGCTCGGGCATGTAGCCCATGTCTCGCACGGCCTCGGCAAGGTCCACGGCTTCCTTCATGGTTGAACCGGGGTGGCTCGAGATCAGATACGGCACCACATATTGTTTAAGACCGTATTCGCGATTCAAGCGCTCAAATTTACGGCAGAACGCATCGTAGACGGCTCGGCTCGGTTTGCCCATCACAGACAGCACCGCGTCGCTCACGTGCTCGGGCGCTACGCGCAGCTGGCCCGAGACGTGATGCTCCAGCAGCTCGCGCAAAAACTCGTCCGAGGCATCGGCCATGGTGTAGTCAAAACGGATGCCGCTGCGGACGAAGACCTTCTTGACGCCCGGCAGCTGGCGCAGGTCGCGCAGCAGCTGCGTGTAGCCGCTCTCGTCGACCACCATGTTCTTGCATACGCTCGGCCACAGGCAGCGCTTGTTCTTGCACACGCCGTGCTTGAGCTGCTTGTCGCAGGCAGGGCGGCTAAAGTTGGCCGTCGGTCCGCCCACGTCGTTGATGTAGCCCTTAAACTCGGGGTCGTGCGTGAGTAGCTCGGCTTCGCGCATGATCGAGTCGTGGCTGCGCATCTGCAGCACGCGGCCCTGGTGGAAGGTGAGGGCGCAAAACGAGCACTCGCCAAAACAGCCGCGGTTGGAGCTAATTGAAAACTTGATCTCGGCAAAGGCCGGCACGCCGCCCGCTGCGTCGTAATCGGGGTGCCAATCGCGTGCGTAGGGGAGTTCGGCCACCTCGTCCATCTCGTCGGTGGTGAGCGTCGCCGACGGCGGGTTCTGCACCACATAGACGCTGTTGGGGTAGGGCTCTACCAGGCGATGCCCGGTGATGGGGTCCATGTTCTGCTGCTGCACGTTAAAGCTGCGCGCGTAGTTGAGCTTGTCGGCGGTAAGGTCGTCCCAGCTGGGCAGCAGGTCGTAGTCGTAGACCTCGTCGAGCGAGCTGGTGCGGTAGACGGTGCCGTTGATATAGGTAATCTGATCGACGGGCAGTCCGGCGTCGAGCGCGTCGGCGATCTCGACGATCGCGTGCTCGCCCATGCCGTAGATGAGGATGTCGGCGCCCGAGTCGAGCAGCACCGAGCGCTTGAGTTTGTCCTGCCAGTAGTCGTAGTGGGCCAGGCGACGCAGACTTGCCTCGATACCGCCGATGATGATGGGAGCGTCCTTGAACGTCTGGCGGATGAGGTTGCCGTAGACCGTGACGGCTCGGTTGGGACGGCGCCCCTCCTCGCCACCGGGGGTATAGGCGTCGGTGTGGCGGCGGTGCTTGGTCACCGAATAGTGGTTGACCATGGAGTCCATGTTACCGGCACTGACGAGAAAGCCCAGGCGCGGCTCGCCGAGCACGGTGATGCTGGCGGGGTCGGTCCAGTCGGGTTGGCAGATGATGCCCACCTTGTAGCCGTGCGCGTCGAGGACGCGGCTGATGATGGCCATGCCAAAGCTGGGGTGGTCCACGTAAGCGTCGCCGCAGACGTAGACAAAGTCGCACTGGTCCCAGCCGCGGGCATCCATGTCGGCGCGGCTGACGGGGAGGAACTTATCGCGGCCCGGGCGCCAGGGACGGGCGGGCGCCGCCGGGGCATGCGTGGGTCGCGAGCCCTGCGTCTTACCGCCGCGCTTTTGCTGCTGGCCGCGCTGGGCATGCTTGCCGTGCTGGTTGTGCTGAGCGTCCTGGGGCTTTTGTGCCACGATTCCTCCCGTTGTTAGTATGCTGCACGTAATTGTAACCAGTCTTTTTGGGACGGCGCTAAAAAGACTGGTGGAGTACACGAGGCTTCGGGTGTCGGCGCCGCGCCCGCCGTTTGTTTCCAGACTGTGTATCCGCGCGTTGGAGAACCCGTCTCGCGCGCACGTCATGTTGTCAATGGGTTACAGTATGAACGGCGGCTATGTCTCCGCCAACGCACGAGAGAGTCGTCAACAAGGAGGATGCACGACGATGCAGCGTGCCAAACAGATATCGGAGTCTATTGAGCTGGGCATCATCTTGGCGCTCGCCGGTGGCTTTATGGACGTGTATTCGTACATTGGGCGCGACCATGTTTTCGCCAACGCACAGACGGGCAACATCCTGCTCGTGGGCGTGAGCATCTCGGAGGGCAACTGGGCACTTGCGGGGCGCTACTTCTTCCCTGTGGTGTCGTTTGCCGTGGGTATTATGCTTGCCGACCTGGTACACGAGCGGTTTGGCAGCGTGATCCACTGGCGTCAGGTGACGGTGTTTTTTGAAGCCGTCATCTTGCTGGGCGTGAGCTTTATTCCCGGTGGCGGTTACAACCTGCTCGCCAACTGCCTCACCTCGTTTGCCTGCGGCATGCAGGTCGAGAGCTTCCGCAAGATCCACGGTCACGGCATCGCCACGACCATGTGCATCGGTAACCTGCGCAATGCGCTGCAAAACGTGGACGACTACATCATCACCCACAAGCGCGGCTTTTTGGAAAACGGCGTGCTGTACTTTGGCGTGATCTTTACCTTTGTGTTTGGCGCCGTGCTGGGCAACTGGTGTATTGAGCGCATGGGCCTGCACGCCATCGTCGTGGCGAGCTTGCTGCTGTTTGTCGCGTTTGCCATCATGTTCATCGACCGTGAGCGCGACTTGCGCTTACGCTGGAAGGTTGCGGCCGAGGCTTGGAAAGAGGGCTGCCGAAAGTAACCGAATGCGGCAAAGGGGCTGTCCCTTTGCCAGATAGATCGATAATGGGGAGGGGACGGCCATCTCAGCCGCCCCTTTTTTGAGTCTTAAGCCTAAGGTGCATGTTTGTAATGACAAGATTTGACGTCAGCAAAGCGTGCTGCTTAAGGCTATAGAATAAAAATGTCATCTTTCTAGCTATAATTATTAGTTGAGGGGATGGACATATGCCAGAGCTTTTTATTCAAAATAAGACGACAGTAACCAAGTTGATGGCGCTCTGCATTTTATCTGCCCTGGTGGAGCTGTCTGTTGTTAAAGCTGAATCGTTGATAATAGACTATGGCCTGCTTCGCTCTAATTATCGTAACGTTTTATGCATTGGGTTAGGCCTGCTAGTATTGCTCTCAGTTGAGCTGGTGACAAACCTGTTCAGATCAAAATATGCGGAGCAATTGGCTTCCGATGGCACTAACTGCTTCTATAGATTGCTTGCCCGCCATGCTTTAGAGCGGCCCTTAGTTTTAGCAAAAGACAGTGACTACCTGTTATCGCGCATTGAAGAGGCTGGGAACCTACAGCCGATGATTGGAATATTTACAACTGCGTTTCTTCCGTGCCTAGTGACGGGTTTGGTATCGTTTGTGGCACTATCTAATATCTCTTTGTTGCTTTTGATTCCTGTTTGTGTTTCAGCATTGTTTATTTCGCTTCTATATCCGTTCGCTCTTAGTAAGCTATCGACTAAGAGCGAAAAGGCATTGGAGGCCCAGGCGAGGGGTTCTGCTTATTTAGCCCAACTAATAAATTGTCGACTTTACATTCGTGTTTCTCGTTCAATTAACTTGGAATTACTTCGCTATAAAAAGATGCTTAAAGCCTGCAGGAACTCTCGAGTTGAGGAGAGTGTCTTTGCGAGATTGGCAACTGAAATAGTTGACGCTGGCAACATCATTACTGGCTTGCTTTCAGTTCTGCTGCTTATTTTCCTTGTGTCAAAGCGCGGACTGACGGTCGGGATTGCGGTGCAGAGCTATCAACTTGTACTTCTATGCTATTCTCCTTTTCCTCTTGTTCTGAATTGTTGGGCTCAGCTTCAGCCGTCGTTTAGATCGTTGCACCGTGTCTTGGAATTACGTCGTCTTTTGGAAGCTGAAAAACCTAATTTGATATGTTTCGATCACGCTGAGCGAATTAGTTGGAAAGGAATCATTCTCTCGTTTTCGTCGAACGAAACTAATGAGAGGATAACAATTCCAGATTGCACGATACAGGCACCTTGTCTGGTTTTAGTAAGCGGCCCTAATGCATGTGGTAAATCTTCATTTCTGGAAGTATTGAACGGATTATTGTCGCCAGTTGCTGGCAGACTGTGTGTTAATGAGTCTACTGTCATTTTCGATGGTTCGACTTTAATCCAGCTACCCTGCGCAACTATGCCGCAAAGACATTTGATAATGGGGGGAACTTTCAGGAAGGCTCTTTACTATGGTCTTGTAGATATTGACTCTGAAAAACTCATCTATCTTTTGAAGGGTTTTAGCCTCGATAAATTATTTGAAGTAAATCCCATCATTGGAGCTAGGGGACACAATTTGTCTGGCGGAGAACTAGCTTCTCTATTACTTTGTAGGGCCTTTCTGAGCAGCTATTCTATTATTATTTTGGATGAGCCTTGCAACAATTTAGATAATGCTTCGATATCCTTTTTGAAGATGGTGGTTGCGCAGGAGATGAAAGAGCGAATCGTCATCATTGCGGATCATGGACATGGTTTCGAACAATTTGCAGACTATGTAATACAGTTTCAGGAGCCAGAAAAAACTATCTAGCTCCTGAACGTTGCTACGAACTGCTTTTTGCGATTTATTCGAGATGCTCTTCAATCCGAGCCCTCAGAAGGGCAATGGCTGTGGGTATTCCAATTGCGGCGGCTAATTCGGCTTTATCCAAAACCTGTATGCTAAAGCACGATTGTTTATCACATTGAAGGACGATAACTGAAGATAGCTTCACTTCCCGTTGGCTGAATATGTCGTAATC
This sequence comes from uncultured Collinsella sp., assembly GCA_905205145.1. GTDB lineage: Bacteria > Actinomycetota > Coriobacteriia > Coriobacteriales > Coriobacteriaceae > Collinsella. The sequence goes on along the minus strand of CAJLCM010000026.1, from coordinate 20,914 downwards.
TCCAAATAGGAAGTTACCTTTTATTGTGTAATTCGGTATGTTCGTTACGCACTTCATCTCAAGTCTGTTTAGGCCATAATCGAACACCGCAACTTCCTTGTGTTCGATGATGAGCGCAACCCTGGGCATGTTACTAAAACCACCGTCCACGACAGTAAAGAGTTTTTCATTTGCATCGTCATAAACGGTAAATTTTAGACTCAATAGCTGTCCTAGTGGACCCGTGAACCCATGTCTTTTGATATTGAGGTTGTCTCCGGCTGGGTTGATGAGTGCTAGAGCATGCGGATAAGGGTTACCTTCAATTGAGATTCGATATTCGTTTGTAGCCGTCTTGCTCGATTTAGGACCAGTAGCCACCACGCGTCATCGCCTCGATCGAATTGGAACCGACTTCTGCTTCGTGCGGAGAATTGCGCAGTATGTTGCAGTACATGCAGCTGCAATAACCGCATGGGCAATTTCTAACAAAATGAATGACGCTACTTACTGCATGCATGTTAAATGGACGAATACTTCTCATGATCTGCCTCCCATTGTTCGATTGTTTCTGACTGTTCTATTACCTTCTTCACCTCCTCAACACTGTTGAACCCTAGGTTTTCAATCGACGAGTACTCAACGTAAACAGAAAACCTGCTTTCAAGATAAATAAGCAGTCGAACTAAATCTGATGAGGACAAGTTGAATGGCGGGTCGGTCAATTGCTGATTTCTTAGATTTTGGTCAAATTGAGTCAAATCCAAATCTCTAATATTGCTTATCGCTTTTTCGATTTCTGCGTAGATGGTTTCATCTTTACAATATGCTGTCATTTCAGCACCCCAATATCGAAATCAAACAACTCGTTCTCGATTGTTTTGCAGCATAGTAATGATTCTTCTGGATCTAAGCTGGCTGAGAAACAGGGCATTCCTCTTAGTCGAAGTTCTCTTGCTGCTTGAATAGCTTTATCGCTAGATGAATAGCTTATTTGAAATCTATGCGTCTCCAACCCTTCCGTGGCGTCAAGTACTTCGTTTGTAATTTCAAATTGAACTTTCTCTGCTTGCGTAAGCGTTTCAATTACGGGCATGAGCCCAAGCATTATGTCGTAGTCGGCTATCGTGTATGGGATATTGATAATGGCCAAGTCAGGGCAGAAAGCTCGACATGCAGCAATCGATCCTAATCCGTAATCACCGAAAATGTAGTCGTCGTATTTCATAAGCACATTGGGCGTTTCCAATAGAGCTAGGTCGGATTTATCATTCTCAATGATGAGGTTGATTTGCTCATTCATTTTGATGACGGCGGATTGGCCACCATCAAAACTAAGGGTGTTGCAGCCCCAGATTTCATTTAAAGGATTGAAGCTCAACGCGCATAGATTGGGATGGTGCTTTCTCATCTCGCTAACGATGCTACTAAACGTAATTGTTGAATCGGCGGGTGTATATAGATTCCCGACAACAATTTTTGGTATCAGGGCTAATTCCTGCATGTCGCTTTTGCTAGACTCGATTTGTTCAGTGGCGAGTTGGCTGACAACCTTCTTATTTACAGAATGAGCATAGGTTTCAGCGTGTTTACTAAATTCTATGAGTCCTGCGGCGCTTTCTTTCGTCGATAAAACGACAACCAGGTCTGATTCATCGATTGTCGTTACATAGTCAATTCGATTTCTTATGCCAATTTCTTTGCAATTAACAAGGTTGGCAACATCTAGACCGTCCGGTAGAATGCCGCATGGCGTTGATACCCGGATATTGTAGCCAATTCCTAGCAATCCAATTAGAAGAGGATAGTCAGCTCTCGTGAAAGATATAAGTCCAATTGTCTTCATGATTTTTATCGCTTGTTCCTTTTAAGAGCCGTTGTAATGGACACTTCGTGTCTATGAAGCTCAAAACGAAGTATTTTCTGATTAAGTCGATCAAAGGCAATTCGTTTTGAGTTGTCGCATGCTGTTTGCTTGTAATCAGGGCTAATTACTCCTTTGCAATCTGCGCTTTTAATGCATTGAGTGCACAGCTGAAATGCCCAACATTTTTTACATGAATCGCTGGTCAGCTTTGAAACATTGATCATCTTTTCAATTTGATCTAAATCAAATCCTGAATCCAATGTACCGATATACATGTCCTTGGTTGTTTCGCTGACCCTTTCGCAAGGAAGAAGCGCTCCTGCTGTTGTCACAAATAGACGCGTAACTCCTGGCTCGCATGGACCACCGGGTATAGCTTTTGGTGGGATGTTCGAAGGTGCAAATCGCTTTATGTTTTGGTTGATGCTTGCAAGCGTATATGAAGCGAGCCTATCGCTGCGGTTTCCTTTTTCGATTTTGCGCTCGTCCATAATTCTTGCTTTAAATAAGGCGTAATTCAGTTGACTTGAGAATTTGTCATTGTAGGGGGCGATACGTCCGTTGCGTTCCAAGTAGTTGAATTGAACATCGCAAGCCTCGATATCCTTATCATTTATAAAGGAAGAGACTGTTTTATAGATGTTGTTCGTGTCGACTACGGCATTAAAATGAATATATTTGTTGCGTTCAGGATGGTTGTCTAAAATCATATGAACATTGTCTATAACTGCTTGGTATGAGGACTTACCATTAGCGTAATGCCTAGACTTATCATGGATTTGCTGCGGCCCGTCAAGACTGATTAACAAATAGAATTCATGCCCAGAATCGAAGAAGAATTTAACCATATCTTCAGATAAAAGAGAGCAATTGGTTGTAATTCGAAATGAGATGTGTTTTCCTTCAAATACCTGTTCTGCATATTGAGTAATTAGCTTAATTTCACTAAATCGAAGGAGAGGTTCTCCTCCATAAAATGCTACGACCGGGTTTGGGTTGTCAATCGAGTGCATCTTAAAGAATTCGATTGCATGTTTAGCCGTCGAAACAGACATAGAGTTATGACTGTGGGTTCTGTTGTATAAGGAGTTTTCGGAATAGATACAGTAATCACATCGGAAGTTGCAAGATTGAGTCAGCTGAAGGGTTATCATCCGTAAATTTCTTTCCAGCTTAACTTTCAAAAGGTCAATTGATGGATAAGCGATATCCTGCAATGGCGAATCGCAGCAGTAGCCACATGATTGTAGTAACTGGAATTCTTGGTCTGATTTATAGGAGGCGGGGCAAACTTCGCCTGCCTGGACTTCTGAGATATAATCGAAGAGATCTTTGCTTACTGCAAGTATCTCGTTTCGATTGGCATCATAAATGTAGTGGCCCAAGAGGGTCTTTATGGGTAGAACTAACATCTCTACCGCCTCTTTCATTTCACTAATGTTATTTAGTGAACTAAGATGTTTACTAAAAGGTATCCATTTATCAACGTATTGTCAAACATATATTGCTAAAACAGAAACAATTTATAGACTGAGTTGGTCGTATTCTTTGGACGATTGCTCCTATAATCTAGCCTTCGCTGCTGTCGGGAGGGGAGGGCTAGGGCTCCGTTATTCTGTTGAAACGCTTTAACAATTTTGACGTTCTCACGTGTTTTTTGTTTCAAAAGCGTTAGGATGGGACTTATAGTGTGGGGCGTAACGGGTGCCCCGCACACGATAGGAGGCTATCAATGGCTAATCGTTTCGTTCTCAATACCATCTCTTATCATGGTTCCGGCGCCATCAAGGAGATCCCCGGCGAGCTCCAGCGTCGCGGCTACAAGAAGATCTTCGTCTGCTCCGACCCCGATCTAGTCAAGTTCGGCGTTACCGCTAAGGTGACCGACGAGCTTGACGCCGCCGGTATCGCTTGGAGCCTCTACTCCGAGATTAAGCCCAACCCCACCATCCAGAACGTCAAGGACGGCGTCGAGGCCTTCAAGGCCGCCGAGGCTGACGCTATCGTGACCATTGGTGGTGGCTCCTCCATGGACACCGCCAAGGCTATCGGCATCATCATCAACAACCCTGAGTTCGCCGATGTCCGCAGCCTCGAGGGCGTTGCTCCCACTAAGAACCACGCCGTGTTCACCATCGCTGTGCCGACGACTGCCGGTACCGCCGCCGAGGTGACCATCAACTACGTCATCACCGACCCCGAGAAGGTCCGCAAGTTCGTGTGCGTCGACACCAACGACGCCCCCGAGGTCGCCGTCGTCGACCCCGATATGATGGCCTCCATGCCCGCCGGCCTGACCGCCTCTACCGGCATGGACGCTCTGACCCACGCCATCGAGGGCTACACCACCAAGGGCGCTTGGGAGCTCTCCGACATGTTCCACTTTGAGGCCATTAAACTGATCAGCGAGAATCTGCGCGACTCTGTCGCCGAGGCCAAGTCCGGTCAGCCCGGCTCCGGCCGCGAGGGCATGGCTCTTGGTCAGTATGTCGCCGGCATGGGCTTCTCTAACGTCGGCCTGGGCATCGATCACGCCATGGCTCACACCCTGTCCGCTCACTACGACACCCCGCACGGCGTCGCTTGCGCCATGCTGCTGCCGATCGCCATGGAGTTCAACAAGCCGGTTTGCACCGAGCGCCTGGCCAAGGTCGCCGTCGCCATGGGCGTTGACACCACGGGCATGAGCACCGACGAGGCTGCCGACGCTGCTATCGCCGCCGTTAAGCAGCTTTCCGCCGACGTGAACATCCCGCACGTCTGCGAGGCCATGAAGGCTGACGAGATCGAGGTCCTGGCCAAGGACGCCATGGCCGACGCTTGCTTCCCGGGTAACCCGCGCGAGGCGACGCTCGACGATGTCATCGAGCTCTTCAAGAAGATCTGCCCGGCTGCCTAGCTTAATTTGGTGCTCCTTCGCCCGTAGGCGTATGGTCTTTTGACTTGTCGCTGGCCCCGCCGTGCTACGCACGGCGGGGCTTTTTGTGCTGCGTCGATGCCCTGAGACGGGTAAAACCAAGGTGTACTGTCTGCTGTGGATAGGTGGTGCACTTCCCAGCGTGCATTTTTGGGAGTATTCAGCAAGCTCTTAAAAATGCATAACGTTGTGAATAGGCCGTAGTGGCCCGCAGGCGCCCATCGACAGCCATTGTGAGCGGGCTATCGATGAGTGGAGGGGGTTGTTACTGAGTTTTTGCTTCGCGATGACCTGCAACACTGCTGTAACCGCGTCGTTTTGTCGTTCGCGATGGGGCCGTTGGGCCCACGGTGCTGAATAGTCCGTTTTTTGCACGGTCCAAGGTGGGGCACCCTGAGACGAAGCAAAAAGATGCCTCATTTCTATGCAGATACCGATAGGATTTATGCAAGATTGAGATTGTAAACCGTGCACGTGCACAAAACCGGTGCGGGGACGTCTGGAGTCGGCTCGGCTCCTGGGGCATTGCACGTGCAGAACGGTTAAAATCGGGACTCGGTCTTAGTTTTACTTGGAAGGATGCATATGACTTCTAATATTGATGCTTCTCTAGAGGAGACGCTCTCCTATATTACTGACCAGTTGAAGGCGCTTACCTCGATTGCTTCACCTACCGGCTATACCCGTGCGGCGACTGATTATCTGATGGAAACGTTGCGCGATATGGGCTTTGGCCCTGAGCGTTCCAATAAGGGCAACGTGCTGGTTGAGCTTGGTGGCGAGGGTGAGCCGCTGGTGTTGGCCAGCCATGTCGATACCCTGGGCGCCATGGTGCGCTCCATTAAGGACAATGGTCGCCTGCGCCCCACGACGCTCGGCGGGCATCAGTGGTCTACGGCCGATGGCGAGAACTGCACCGTCTACACGCGTGACGGCAATGTATACACGGGCGTGGTCCTCAATACCGAGCCTTCGGCGCATGTGGCCGACGAGCCGGTCAAGACCATCGAGAAGAACATGGAAATCCTGCTCGACGAGAACGTTGACAGCAAGGACGATGTGCTCGAGCTGGGTATTCAAACCGGCGACATCATCGCTATGGATCCGCGCACCACGGTGACGGAGAGTGGCTACATCAAGAGTCGCTTCCTTGACGACAAACTGTCCGCGTCGATTCTGCTGGGTTTGGCCCGCGCCGTCGCCGAAGGCGAGGTTACGCTTTCGCGCAAGGTATCGCTGCTCTTTACGGTGTACGAGGAGGTCGGCCACGGTGGTGCCTTTGTGCCGGCTGACACGCGCGAGATGATCAGCGTGGACATGGGCTGCGTGGGTGACGACCTGGGCTGCACCGAGCGCATGGTTTCGATTTGCGCCAAGGATTCGGGCGGTCCGTACAACTACGACCTGGTAACCACGCTTTCCAATATCGCGCGCGAGCTTGAGCTCGATTACGCCATCGATGTGTACCCGCACTATGGCTCCGACGTCGAGGCCACGCTCTCGGCCGGCTACGACATTCGCCATGGCCTGATCGGCCCCGGCGTGTACGCGAGCCACAACTACGAGCGCAGCCACATGGACGGCGTGCGCAACACCTTTGAGCTGGTTCGCGCCTACGTCCAGCGCTAACGATGTAGCGGCCTCGGCTGACACAGCAGTGCCGACCGAGGCCGTCCTCTCTAAGTTGCGGTGAAATAGGGACTGTTTAGCGGCCTGAAACGCTTAAACAGTCCCTATTTCACCGCAACTTATGAAGGGGATGGGACTACTTGATAGCTGCCGTAACGGTGCCGCCGCCGAGGACGATGTTGCCGCGGTAGACTACAACGGCTTGGCCGGGGGCGATGGCTCGTTGCGGCTCGTCAAAAGTTAGCAGCATTTGCCCGTCTTCGTCACGCGTAAGGGTCGCTGCTTGGTCCTTCTGACGGTAGCGGTATTTGGCACCTACGCGAATGCCGCCGGCATCCAGCTCGGTCTCCATGTGGTCGGCAGGGGCGCTCCAAATCCAGTCGTTGGCCGTGAGCGCCGTGGCGGTCAGGTCCTCGGCCTCGCCCAGATGCACGGTGTTGTTGACGGCGTCGACGCCTGTCACGTATACGGGATGCGCCATCGCTACGCCCAAGCCCTTGCGCTGGCCGATGGTATAGCGCAGCGCGCCGTTGTGGCTCCCTACCACGCTGCCGTCGCGCCATACGATGTCGCCCGGTGCAGCGGGATGTCCGCAGCGGCGCTCGATATAGCCCGCGTAGTCACCGTCTGGAATAAAGCAGATATCCTCACTTTCGGCCTTCTTGGCGTTGATGAAGCCCTGTTCGGCGGCGATGCGGCGCACGTCGTGCTCCTTGTCCAGGCCTGCCAGCGGAAAGATTGTGCGTGCCAAGCGCTCCTGCGTAAGCGAATACAAAAAGTAGCTTTGGTCCTTCTTTGGGTCCTCGCCACGGTGCAGCTGCCAGGTGCCGTCGGACGCCTGGCTTGTTTTGGCGTAGTGACCTGTGGCGATGTAGTCGCAGCCCATATCGAGCGCTGCATCGAGCAACGCGCCAAACTTAATATGGCGGTTGCAGATGATGCACGGGTTGGGCGTCAGCCCCTCCTGATAGGCAGTCACGAAGCGCTCGATAACATTGCGGTCGAAGGTCTGCTGCAGGTCGAGCACATGGTGGGGTATCCCCAGGCGCTCGGCGATGGCCTTTGCATCGGCGATGTCGCGGTCGACCTTACTCATGCCCGTGATGGGATCGGGCGCGGGGCAGGTGAGGCGCATGGTGGCACCGACGCATTCGTAGCCCTGGCGCTTGAGCAGATAAGCAGTCACGCTGGAATCGACGCCGCCACTCATGGCGACGAGCACGCGCTTGTTGTGCATGGGGAGGTTCTCCTTGGTGGCATGTGGCCAAAAAAGAAAAGCGGCGCGGGAGGCTGGTTCCGCGCCGCAGACATTGTAGCAAGTTCGGACGTCTCGTGGGACACCCTGATTGGATGGGCTTAGGCTGCCGGGAGAGAGAGGAGACCGGCTCGTCCCTGAGCTCAACCTATGGGCGACAGACCTTAGTCCCGGAAGAGCGCCGTGGACAGGTAGCGCTCACCGGTGTCGGCAAGCAGGGCCACGATGGTCTTGCCCTCGTTCTCGGGACGCTTGGCCAGCTGCAGTGCGGCCCACACGGCGGCGCCGGACGAAATACCCACGAGCACGCCCTCCTTGTGGCCCACGGCGCGGCCGGTGGCAAAGGCGTCCTCGTTCTCGACGGGGATGATCTCGTCGTAGACCCGCGTGTCGAGGACGTCGGGCACAAAGCCGGCGCCGATGCCCTGGATCTTGTGCGGGCCGGCCTGGCCCTTAGAGAGCACCGGGGAGGTGGCGGGCTCGACGGCGACGACCTTGATCTCGGGGTTCTGCTCCTTGAGGAACTCACCCACGCCGGTCACGGTGCCGCCGGTGCCAACGCCGGCGACGAAGATGTCGACCTTGCCGTCGGTATCGTCCCAGATCTCGGGGCCGGTCGTGGCCTTGTGGATGGCGGGGTTCGCGGGGTTCACAAACTGACCGGCGATGATGCTGTTGGGGGTCTCCTTCTGCAGCTCCTCGGCCTTGGCGATAGCGCCCTTCATGCCCTTGGAGCCGTCGGTGAGTACGAGCTGCGCGCCGTACGCCTGCATGAGCTTGCGGCGCTCGACGGACATAGTCTCGGGCATGGTGATGATCACCTTGTAGCCGCGGGCGGCCGCCACGGAGGCGATGCCGACGCCGGTGTTGCCGCTCGTGGGCTCGATGATGGTGTAATCGCCGCCGCGCACGAGCTTGCCGGCCTTCTCGGCCTCGTCAATCATATTCTTGGCGACGCGGTCCTTAACGGAGCCGGCGGGGTTGAAGTACTCGAGCTTGACGAGCACGCGGGCCTTGAGGTCCTCGTCGGCCTCAAAGTGGGTGAGCTCCAGAAGCGGAGTGTGGCCGATAAGCTGATCGATGGACGTGTAAACCTTGCTCATGGTGAACCTCCAAAGTGTTCAAGTTGCTGGATACCGTGTGGTTTTACGGTGTGTGCAGCAGCGAAACCCATAAACCTTATGGGTTGTTCTTTTTGCTGTTGGAAAGCATAGTAGACAGTAAAGCCTAGTAATGCAATAGGAAATAGGAGATTATTTCAAGTTGATGAACCACCTTGACCGGAACGAGTATTTTCAAAACCACTTTTTCGGATAGAATTTCTAGGACTAAAAGACCGAAAGGCAGCACTATATATGTTGGTTTCTACTAAGGGCAGGTACGCCCTGCGCGTTATGGTCGACCTGGCCGAGCACCAGGCGGCTGGCCGTATCCCGCTTAAAGAGATTGCGGCGCGTCAGGGTATTTCGGAGAAGTACCTCGAGAATATTCTGGCGACGCTCGTTCGCGCCAATATGCTCTCGGGCATGCGCGGCAAGGGCGGCGGCTACGTGCTCACGCGCCCGCCCGAGCAGTACACGGTAGGCGAGATCCTGCGTCTGACCGAGGGCAGTCTGGCGCCGGTCGCCTGCCTGGACGGTGACTGCAAGGGCTGCTCGCGATCGGATGAGTGCCCCACGCTCGATGTGTGGAAGAACCTGGATAAGCTCATCAACGACTATCTCGACGGCGTGACGCTCGACCAACTTGTCGCTCACAACGAGGGCTACGACTACGTGATCTAGCCCCACCTGCCGCGTGGGGACAGGGTGGAAATGGAAGAATTTCTGACCCTCTGAGACTGGACAAAGAAGGCCGCCCATTTTTGCGATGGGCGGCCTTTGCTTTGTGTTTCTGTGACTCCGGACGACTGATTGTTTTAATCGTTGGCGACGCCGTCGAGGATGCTGCGCATGATGGACACCAGGATGCTGCCCATAAAGGCCGAGCCAAAGCTGGCGATAGAAATGCCGGCGCCTAGGAGATTAACCGACAGGTAGCTGGCGAGCTCGAGCATAAAGCTGTTGACCACAAGCTGGAAAATGCCCAGCGTAATAATGGTGAGTGGCAGCGAGATAACCGTGAGGAACGGCTTGACGAGCGAGTCGACAATGTTGAGGAACAGCCCTACAAAGGCAAAGCAGACCCAGGCTTCGGCAAAACCGAAGGGCTGGATGCCGGGGACGAGAAACGTGGCGATCGCAATGGCGATCGAGGTGAAAAGCCAGTTAAGCATAAAGCGCATGGTGTGATCCCTTTCTGCGCAGACAGTGTGTCGCTTTGTTTGGATGCCCATTGTCGCAAATATTCGTGGAGCTTACGTGCGCATTAAGTTTCAAAACGGCGTTCGTCCTGAAAAACGCGCCGCTGACAGAGAGTCTTGTCGCTTTAGTTTGGTGGTGTGCTAAACTGCTACGGGCAAAAGCCACAGGCGTTGCCCTATTGCATAGAACGGGCGAACGATGCCCGATGTCAGTATCAACTTCGATGCCTTTTGGCGGGTTTGGCGGTGATCGATGAATATCGAGAACATGTTTGACAAGCCTGATGTCAAGCAGCTGGTCCACGCATTTAGCCTTTTGGACGACGAGAAGGATATCCAAGCGTTTTTGACCGATATCTGCACGCCGCGCGAGATTTGCGATCTATCGCAGCGTCTGCAGGTCGCGCGTTACCTGGACGAGGGCGAGCCTTATGTTGAGGTTCAAGCCCGTACTGGCGCTTCGTCCACCACGGTGAGCCGTGTGTCCAAGGCGCTCAACGGCGAGTACGGTGGCTACCGCAAAATCCTCATTAAGCTGGAGGACGGCGAGTAGGCCGCGCCATAAACGAATTGTACAAAACCGCTCCTCCGGGGGCGGTTTTTATATGCCCGCAATCGGCTGGTGCGTTGGGGTCAGGTTGCTTTGTACCAAAAGATGGAGCTGCGGTGGCAATGTGTCCGCTTGGGCGGGTAGGATGGATACATTGAATATTGCGAACGGTTTGAGTGGAGGACCATGCCTGTTCGAATCTATACCACCAATGCCGGCGCGGACCTGAGCGATGCCGAGGCGGCGATTCTTGCCGACCTTGTTGCCCGCCATGGGCGCGCCGTATTGCTGGCGCCTACGTTTGCCGAGCTCGACCTGTGCCGTCACGATGCGGCGGTGGCCGGCGCCTCGCTGGGCGTTGATTGCAAGACCCCCTCGTCGTGGCTCCGTTCGCTGTGGGAGCTGATGGGCGACGGCCGCAGCTTCGTCGACAACCTGCAGCGTCAGATGCTGTTCTCGGATATGGTTGCCCGTCGCGACGATGCCGACCTGCAGCCGCTTTCGCGCAGCCAGGGTACGGTGCGCATGCTCGCGCGCATGGCCCGTGATGTGCTGCCGGGTGTAGCGGGGACGGGTATTGAGCGCCGCTGCGACAGCGTTTGCCAGCCCAAGCCCAAAAGCGACGCCGAGGCTCGTGTGTTCGAGCTGCTGCGCGCCTACGCGAGCGGTTTGGACCGCCGAGATATGGTCGAGCCCTGCGAGGCGGCTGACATGATGGCCGGCGCCTTGGCTGACAACCTGCCCGCCTGCGCCCGCGCTGTGTTTGTGCGTGGCGTCACGTCGTTTGCGCACGGCCTGCTTGAGCTGCTGTCTGCCGTGGCGAATGGCGGGGGAGAGGCCGTCGTGCTGCTCGCCCGTGAGCAGGCGGCAATGCGCGAGGAACTTGCTGCGGCCTTTGATGCCCGCGGCGTGCTGTTTGAGATTGCGCCGCTGGGGGAGGACGCTGCCGCGTCTAAGACCTCCTCTAAGCCCACCGCTCAGCCTGCCTTTATAGAGGTGGCTGGCCCCCATGCCCGCGCCTATGCCTATGCGAATTCTATTGATAAGTTGGTAAGGGAATGCGAGGAGGCCGCACCGCGCGACGGCGCTGCGGCACCGGCCGATCCTGCGCGCGTGCTCGTGGTGTCCGCTCGGGCACCCCAGTTGTTCGGCGAGCTCGCCGCCCGTTTGGCCGCGCGTCACATCGCGGCCGAGACGACCGAGTTCACGGCGTTTTCCCAATCCATCGCGGGCAGGCAGTTCACGGCGCTTGCCAACCTGATCGAGCGCATGAAGGCTGCTGACGAGGGCACCGCCTCCAAGACCGAGTGGTGGCCCGCCCCGGAGCTTACCGACTGGATTTACAGCCCGCTTTCGGGCGCCGATGCCGCCAGCGCGCGAGCCCTCGATAAGAACATGCGCCTGTCGCGCAGCAAGACCACTGCGGGCGTCAAGAGTCTGCTGCAGAGCGTGCAGGGCCAGGTGAGGGGTGCGCGCAAGGCGGCCAGCGACCAGAACTGGTTTAAGAACGTGCCGTGCGTGGTCTCGGACGTGTTCCAAGCGCTGTGGCGCGACAAACCCGTGACGGCGCTCAAGGCCATGCTTGCCGTTGCCGAGGCGCTGCCCGATCGCGCGTTTGGCGGTCTCGACGGCCAGGCCCGTCGCCAGGCCGAGACTGCCCTGCTGCGCCATACCATCGACATCCTTATGAACGACGCCCGTGCGCTCGACGTGTCGCAGGCGGCGACCGTGCCCGTGCTCGACGGCGTCCGCACCAAGGTGGACAAGCGCAGCACCGCATACGATTACGAGACCTACGAGGTCGATCGCGCCCCGCGTGCCCAGGTGCGCTTTGCGTCGCTTGCCGATGCGGCGGCGCTGCGTCCCAACAGCTACGATGCGGTGCTGTTTGCCGATGTCGACCTGGACAGTTATCCGCTCTCACATGAGGAGGGCCCGTTGGCCACGTTGACGGAAGAGCTGGATCGCGGCGGCGTGACGCTTGAGCCCGCCGCCCTGCTGCGCGTGCGCTTTGGGCGTGCGATGCAGGCTGCGCGCGGCTCCGTTGTGCTTGCCCGCGTGACGCACGACCGTCAGGCGCGCGAGTGCTATCCGGCTGCCGTGTGGACCGAGTTGCGCGCGCACGCCAAGGCCGCTGACGACGCCAAGACCGCTGACGACGCCAAGACCGCTGACGCCGACAAGGCCACTGGCGCCGACAAGGCGAAGTGCATGGGTGAGGGCGATATCGTAAGGGACTTCGATCCCGCGGCAGGCGAAGGTCTCAAGCGCGAACGCGTGACCTGTGAAGCCCCACAGCATCTGAGTGCCGAGGCCGTGCCGTATTTGGTCCTGCGCCGTCGCGATGGCGAGGGCGAGGATGCGCCGCTGGTGCCGCGCTTGACGTCTGCCTCGCAGATCGAGGCCTATTCGACCTGTCCGCTATGCTGGTTCGTCTCGTACCGCGTGAAGCCCCAGTCGATCGACGCGGGCTTTGGCAACATGGAGAAGGGCAACTTCGTCCATGACGTGCTGGAGCACTTGCATGCACGTTTTCCGCAGGAGGGCATGGAGCGCGTGACGCCCATGAATCTGCCGCGCGCACAGGAGCTGCTGCGCGAGGTCTTTGACGAGACCCTGGCCGAGCACGCCGGGAAGCGCGGTACCGAGGGCCCGCTGGTGCCTCTCTCTCCAGTGGAGGAGCGCCAGGTGGCCGAGATTCTGCCGCAGCTGGAGGGCGTGCTCGCCTATGAGTCCGAGGCGCTTGCGCCCTTTGTTCCGCGCTACCTGGAATTTGCGTTTAACGAGCTTAAGGTCGAGTATGCAGGTTGGCCGCTCGGCGGGCGCATCGACCGCGTGGACGTGGATGCCGAGAATCGAGCCGTGGTGATCGACTACAAGCATCGTTCGGGCGTCGAGGAATATAAGCTCGCCGACCCCACGGTGTTCGACGAGAAGACGGGCGCGGTGCCCGCCGACGACCCGCGTTGGCTGCCGCCACATACCCAGACACTCATCTACGCGCAGGCCATGCGGCGGGCGCTGGACTTGAACACGCGCGCGGCGCTCTACTTTTCGACCAAGGGCGGCAAGCCGGCGCTGCGCGGCGCCGCGAGTGACGAGTTGCTCGAGGAAGAGCGCGGCGACGGTCGCATTCCGGGCCTTAAGAAGGGCTTTCCGGGCGAGGGCGGCAACATGGACTTCGATGCGTTGCTCGACCGCGTGGAAGCTGGCATTGCCGAGCGCCTGCGCGAGCTCGAGGCAGGCAACGTTGCCGCCGTCGATCCGACGTCGGCTCAGGCCGCGCATGCGCGCTGCTCGTATAACCACGAAGGAACGTTTGTAAGGAGGGACGTGTAGACCATGGATCTTTCGACTTTGATGCCGCAACAGCTGCAAGTCGTCAAAACGCTCGACCGCCCGCTGTTTGTCTCGGCGGGCGCCGGTTCGGGCAAGACCTTCACCCTCACGCGCCGTATCGTCTACGCGCTCTCGCCCGAATCCGGTCCGTTCGTTGAGCATCTGGACCAGGTGCTCGCCATTACCTTTACCAAGGACGCCGCGGCCGAGATCCGCGACCGCGTGCGCCGCGCGCTTATCGAAGAAGGCATGGACGAGGAAGCCCTGACGGTTGACGACGCCTGGATTTCGACCATCCACGGCATGTGCTCGCGCATCCTGCGCGCACATGCGCTGGAGCTGGGCATCGACCCCGAATTCACCGTTCTCACCGATACTGATGAGCTTATGGATCAGGCTGTCGAGCATGTGCTGGGCCGTGCGACGGCGCCCGATGCCGCCCCCGAGCTTGCCGCTTCGCTCAAAGCCCTCTATGCCTGGTATCCCATGGCGGGCGAGGGCGGTCCCTTTGGCGGCGGCACCACCATCAAGGGCTTGGTGCGCGACCTGCTGGAGTTGTCGAGCCAGCTGCCAGGCGGCATGGACGACGTGTGTGTGCTTCGCGGCTGCTCCGATACCTCGGCGCTTGCCGATGCCTATCGTGCGGCGCTCGGCGCGAGCAAGGCCGCGACCGAGAAGGCGCAGGTGGCACTCGAGGCCATCGACGCGTTCGAGGCGAGCGACAAGACCATGGCGGATGTGGCGCGGCTCATGATGTCGTGCGGCATGCCGCGCGCGAGCAAGATGTTCCCTAAGGAGAATGTCGAGCTGCTCAAGGCAGAGGCTGCCGACACGTTTGTCAACATTGTACTGGCTTGTGGCGACCCGGCGCTCGATGCGCTGACGGGGCTCGCCCGTGCCGTAGAGGCGGAGTATCGCGCGCTCAAGGCCGACCAGTCCGCGCTCGATAATAACGATCTGCTGCGTATGGCATACGAGGCACTGCGCGATTATCCCGCCATCCGAGCCGCCTACGAGGGCCGCTTTAAGATGGTCATGATCGATGAGTTCCAGGACACCGACCAGATGCAGGTCGATCTGATTCGCTACCTGACGGGTGCGGGCGAGCGTGCGCTGTGCACGGTGGGCGACGCGCAGCAGTCGATCTATCGCTTCCGTGGTGCCGAGGTCGAGGTCTTCCGCCGCCAGGAGCGCAAGGTGGGCGCTTTGGGCGCGGCGGTGGCTGCCGGAACTCCGGGCTCCGTTCTCGCTGCGTCCGGGGCTCCGGCTTCGTCTGGGGCACCCGCCGGTGAGCTTGTCAAACTCGTGCGCAACTTCCGTAGTCACGACGAGGTCCTGCGCTACGTGGCGCGTGTCTTTGACGGCGATACCGGCGGCCTCATGCAGGGCTTTTTGGATCTTGAGCCGAGCGATGAGCGCGAAGACAAGCTCAGGGCAAAGGCTTCGCGCCGCCAGGCGCTGCTCGTTGCCGGCGGCAGCACGCAAGAGCGCACGTTGGCAAAAGCCCGCGCGATCGCGGAGCGGTTCCGTGCGCTTGCCGATAAAAAACAGCCTCAGGGCGATATGGTGTTGCTGCTGGGCCGCATGGCCAATGCCGACGTCTACGCCCAAGCGTTCCGCGACCAGGGACTCGACTGCGTCATCGCGGGCGGCTCGGTCTTTGCGCAGGCTGCCGAGGTGCAGACGATTCGCGCCCTGGTGTGCGCGCTTGCCAACCCGGCGGACACGGCGCAGGGCCTTATGCCCCTGCTGGCCTCGCCGATGTTTGCGCTCGGTGCCCAGGAGTTCTTGGCGCTGGCGACCAAGCTCGACGACCAGACGGGGGAGACCTCGCGCCGCAATATCGATGCGGGCATCATGAGCGATTGCGACGTGCCCGGCCTGCGGGATCTGCCGCTGCTGACGCGCGCCCGCGAGGTGCTGCGCTATGCGTTCCGTCGCGTGGGGCGCGATTCGTTTGCCGCTATCGCTCGCGATGTGGTCAACGCCTCGGGCTGGTTTGTGCGCCTGGCGCAGCGTGGCCCCGAGGGCAAGGCCATCGCCGCTAACGTGCTCAAGGCGCTCGATGCCGTGGCCGAGGCAGAGGCCGAGTTCGGCAACTCGCCGCGCTCCATTGCACTCGCCTTCGATCGCTTCTTGGCGGGCAAGGAGGCGCCGGGCGCGCTCAACGAGGAGGGCAATGGCGCGGTACGCATCATGACGGTGCATGCGTCCAAGGGTCTGGAATATCCGGTCGTGGCGGTTTCCGAGTGCTTTGGCGTACGTAAGTCGACCGGAGCTGCCCAGATGGGGCGTGTCGAGGGCGGCGCGCAGGTTGTGGCGCTGCCGGCGCGCTTTGATGGCGTCAAGCTCGCCGACGGGACCTTCGTCAAGGGTGACGACGTCAAAAAGCAGTTTGAGCACGCATTTAAGGGCAAGGGTACGTCGCTGTGGCTTTCGCCGGAACTCATGGACGACGTCTGCGCGACGGGTTCTCCCGCCGAGGCATTTGTTCGCCTGCGCAACGACGACCTGCAGCTCTCGCTCGAGGAGCGGGCCCGCTTGCTCTACGTCGCCATGACGCGTGCGCGCGAGCTCGTGATTCTGGCGATGGACGTCGCTGTGAGCCGCGGTAAGGTGCCGGCGCCGTCTTTCGACGTCGAGTCCGATCTGACCTATGACGTACTGCGCCGCATTCTGCCTGGCCAGGGCCTGGGTATGCCGCAGCTCGATGCCGACCACTTGGTGTTCGACAATTCCCAGCCGGGCGATTACGAGCTTATCTCGCTGGCAAACTTTACCTTTGGCGAGCAGACGTTTGAGGCTAACGCTTCGCTGGATGCCGAGGGCAGGCTTGTCCGTGGCGACGCGGAGGTTGTTGATGCGGATGTCCGCGCAGCCGCGCCCGGTCCTGCCGATCCCGAGCCCGATGCGTTTGAGCTTGTGTATCCCCGGGCCGTGGGCGTTCGTATGGGCACCTGTCCGCATCCGGCGCGCGATTCGTACAGTTATTCGTCGATTGCCGCCGCGCTGCATGCCGAGGGCGAGGACCATGCAGCCGAGGCCCGCGTGCCCATGGACGAGGCCGGCGATGATGCGGAGTCGGATGGCTCCGAGATGACGGATGCGGATGTGGCCACCGTTGAGCCTGTCGGCAATCCTATGGCGTTGGGTTCGGCCTTCCATGCCGCCTGCCAGTGGCTGATCGAGATGGGCGCCGACGAACTGCCCGCCGAGCGCGCCGATGCGCTGACGCGCCTGTGGCACCTGACGCCGGATCAGCGCGAGCGTTTTGACGTTGCCCTGAATCGCTGGCTCAAGTCGGCGGTTCGTGCCGACCTGCTCTCGTGGCCGTGCGTCCGTGCCGAGGTTCCGTTCTTCTCGCTGGGTTGCGAGGATAAGGACATCGCTCGCTACGGTGCGTATGCCGAGGGCGCTATCGACGCTTTGGCGACGAACCCGGCCGATCCGTCGCGTGCGCTGGTCATCGACTACAAGACAGGTGGCACGCCGGACGAGACGCCAGACCAGTTGCTCGAGAAGCATGCCCTGCAGGCGCGCGTCTATTCGGACGTTCTGCACAAGGCGGGCTATGAGACGGTGACCGTCAAGTTCGTCCGCGTGGAGCAGCCGGATCCGACCCTCTTCGTCGAACCCGCCGAGCCTCAGGTAGTCACCTACAACCTCTAGCCCTCAATAACTTGCGGTGGAATACGGACTGTTTTGGCCAGAAAAGCCGCCAATCAGTCCGTATTTCACCGCAACTCAGGAGGGTCGCTCGGGCCCTTTGAAGTTGCGGTGGAATAGTTCCTGTTTTACGGCTCAGACGGGCCAAACGGGAACTATTTCACCGCAACTGCAGTAGGAGCCGTGTGGGTTTGGCTAGGTTCGGGTGGCGTCCGCGCCGTGCGGTAAAATCGTTCAGTCAGAACACGAACCCGCATCGGAGCTCATCACATGGCATTCGTCCATCTGCACAATCACACTGTCTTTTCCATGCTCGACGGCGCAACCCGTATCCAGGATATGGTCAATCGTGCCGTTGAGCTTGGCATGCCCGCCGTGGCCATTACCGACCACGGCTACATGTACGGCGTACCCGACCTGGCGCTGGCCTGCGACGCCGTCAACCACAACACGCCCGAGTACAAAACCTGGAGCCACGACAAGGCCTTCTTGGAAAAGGACCGCCGCGACGAGCTGGTGGAGCCCGATCCCGAGGAAAACCCGCGCGAGCATGCCCAGTATGTGAAGGACATGGCCATGTGGGACGAGAAGGGCAACATCGACGAGCTCAAGCCGCCCCTGGTCATCAAGCCCATCTTTGGCTGCGAGGTCTACTTTACGCCGGACGAGACGCTCGCCCGCGACCACAAGCCCGAGCTCTACCACATGATCCTTCTGGCCAAGGACCAGGAGGGCTACGTCAACCTGATGCAGACGGTTTCCGAGGCCGCCGTGCAGGGCTTTTACTACAAGCCGCGCGTGACGCTCGACAACCTGCGCCGCCACGCCAAGGGCATGATCTGCACGAGCGCCTGCATCGCGGGTATCATCCCCAAATACATCGACCGCGGCGACATGGAGGGCGCCATTAAATGGGCCGAGACCTTCCGTGACACCTTCGAGCCCGGCGACTTCTACATCGAGATCCAGGAACACGGCATCACCACTGACAACGGCCTGACCGATGAGCAGATGGACCGCACGCTCATCGACATCGCCAAGCAGGTGGGCGTCAAGGTCATCGCCACCAACGACTTCCACTACCTGCGTCGCGAGGACGCGCCCGTGCAGGACGTCATCATGTGCATCGGCATGAACGCCAAGGTCGATGACCCCAACCGCATGCGCATGACCGGCTCGGAGTTTTACATGAAGACCGAGGAGGAGATGCGGGCGATGTTCCCGTATTGCCCCGAGGCCTGCGACAACACACTCGAGATCGCCGATAAGTGCTACGTGGAGCTGGACTGGGACTCCATCATCCTGCCGCGCTTCCCGTTGCTTGACCCCGGCGAGACGCACGAGAGCCAGTTCCGCCGCGAGTGCGAGAAGGGCCTGCGCCAGCACTACGGCGACGACTGGGCCACGCGCGAGATCGGTGGCGTCAACATCAAAGAGCGCTTTGAGTACGAATACAAGGTTATCTGCGACAAGGGCTTTGCCGCCTACTTTTTGATCGTCGCCGAGTACGTGCAATGGGCCAAGGACAACGGCATTGGCGTCGGCCCCGGCCGTGGCTCGGCCGCCGGCGCTATCGTCGCCTACGCCATGAACATCACCGCGTTCGACCCGCTCGAAAACGGCCTGATGTTCGAGAGGTTCCTGTCTCCACAGCGTACCGAGATGCCCGATATCGATATGGACTTCGACGATGAGCGGCGCCTCGAGGTCGTGGAGCACGTTCGCCAGCTCTACGGCCCCGAGAAGGTCACCCACGTCATCACCTACTCGACCATCAAGGCCAAGCAGGCCATCAACGACGCCGCGCGCGTCTTGGACTACCCGGTCTACATGGGCCAGCGCCTGTCCAAGATGGTCTCGAGCGACCCCAAGGTCAAGCTCAAGCAGGTGCTCGACAAACAACCCGGCAAAGAGGATCTGTTTAACCCCGACTTTGCCGAGGCCTATAAAAAGGACGACGACGCCCGCCGCATCATCGACACGGCGCTCTCGATCGAGGGCCTCACCCGTGGCGAGGGCGTGCACGCGTGCGCCGTTCTGATCTGCCGCGACCCCGTCAACGAGCACGTGCCCACCAAGCTCGACACCAAGGGCGGCGTCGAGATTACCCAGTACGAGGGCCATACCGTTGCCGACATGGGCCTGCTCAAGATGGACTTCCTGGGCCTGCGTACGCTGACGGTTATCTCCAAAGCCAAGGCAAACATCAAAAAGAACTTCGGCATCGACATCAAAGAGGAAGAGATTCCCTTTGACGACCCCGAGATCTTTAAGCTCATGGGTTCCGGTCACACCGCCGGCGTCTTCCAGGTCGAGTCCGCCGGCATGACGGCCACAATCAAGAACATGAAGCCCACCGAGTACAAGCACGTCGTGGCATTGATCGCTCTGTACCGCCCGGGCCCGCTGGGCGCCGGCATGGTCTCGTCCTACATCAACCGTATGAACGGCAAGGAGCCGGCCGTCTCCTACGACGACCGTCTGGACGACATCCTGGGCGAAACCTACGGCACCATGGTCTACCAGGAGCAGGTTATGCTCATCTCCGTCGAGATGTGCGGCTTCTCCAAGGGCGAATCGGACTCGCGTATCCGTAAGCCCGTGGCTAAGAAAAAGATCAAGCTGCTCACGTCGACGGTGCTCCACTGGGAGGATGGCTCGGACGAGACCACCTACGACCACTGGATGAACGGCGCTATCAAGAACAACTACACGCGCGAGGTCGCCCAGAAGATTTGGGACGATGTTCTCGAGTTCGCATCTTACGCCTTCAACAAGTCGCACTCTGCCGGCTACGCCATCCTGGTTATGCAGACGGCGTGGCTCAAGGCGCACTATCCGCACGAGTACATGGCGGCCGTTCTGACGTCCTATACGGGCAAGACCGACAAGATCGTTCACTACGTCTCGGCGTGCCGTCACGACGGCATTCCCGTGCTGTCGCCAGATGTCAACGAGTCCGGTACCGAGTTCACGGCTACCAAGGAGGGCGTGCGCTTTGGTCTGGCCGGCATCCGCGGTGTGGGCACCGGCGTGGCGCAGGCGATTATCGCCGAGCGCGAGGCGGGCGGCCCGTTTAAGACGCTGCACGACTTTGTCGAGCGCGTGGACTCGAGCCAGGCTAACCGTCGCGTGATCGAATCGCTGATCAAGGCAGGCGCCTTCGACTCCACGGGCTATCCGCGCCGTCAGATGATGCACTTTGTGGACAAGAACAACCCCGAGAACATCATCGATGCCGCGGTAAAGCGCCAGAAGGATCGTGCGAGCGGCCAGACGTCGTTCTTCGACATGTTCGGCGACGTTGAGGGCTCGGGCTTTGAGGTGAGCGTGCCCGATCCGGATGGCCAGGAGTGGGACCGCCACCTTAAGCTGAGCCAGGAGAAGGAGGTTCTGGGCATCTAGATCGG
>CAJLCM010000025.1:0-29827 GCA_905205145.1 uncultured Collinsella sp. | reverse complement strand
AAGAGAAGAGGCGGGGCATGCCCCGCCTCTTACACCACATCTCTGCGCGCTACCCGTATAGAGGCCGCAAAGAGGTTGTTTGAGGTGGTTTTGGCTGTTACTAAAAAGGTAACAGTACTCATATTTGCCCTTTTTTGCCCACGGGGTCTGGAAAGCGCCGTCAATCAGGTCCCAGGGAAGGCGTTTCGAGGCTCGAAGGACACAAAACGGGGGCGCAGGTTGTCCTGCGCCCCCGTTCTCAGGCGTTATTCGTTCCCTGCGGCAAAATTTACGCCGCTTCGTCGAACTGCGAGTTGTACAGGTCGGCGTAGAAGCCGCCTTGGGCGAGCAGCTCGTCATGTGTGCCCTTCTCGACGATGTCGCCGTCGCGGATCACCAGGATCACGTCGGCGTTGCGGATCGTGGACAGGCGGTGCGCGATGACAAAGCTCGTGCGGCCCTGCATCAGGGCGTCCATGGCGCGCTGGATGAGCTCCTCGGTGCGGGTGTCCACGTTGGAGGTCGCCTCGTCCAGAATCAGCGCCGGGCGGTCGGCCAAAATGGCACGTGCTATGGTCACGAGCTGGCGCTGGCCCTGCGAAAGGTTGGTGCCTTCCTCGTTGATCATAAAGTCGTAGCCGCCGGCGAGCGTATGGATAAAGTGGTCGCAGCGTGCGGCGCGTGCAGCGGCCTCGACCTCGGCATCGGTCGCGTCGGGGCGCCCGTAGCGAATGTTCTCGCGAATGGTGCCGTTAAACAGCCACGTATCCTGCAGCACCATGGCAAACTCGCCGCGCAGCGCCGCGCGGTCCCAGTCGCGCACGTCAATGCCCTCGACGCGCAGCGAACCGCCGTCCACGTCATAGAAGCGCTGCAGTAGCTTGATGAGCGTAGTCTTGCCGGCGCCGGTGGGGCCGACGATGGCCACGGTCTGACCGGGCTGGGCCTCGCAGCTAAAGTCGTGGATGATGGTCTTGTCCGGCGTGTAACCAAACTTGACGTGGTCGAACTCAACGTGGCCGGGACGCTTTGCGGGAATCTGCGCGTCGGCCTTCTGCTCCTCCTCGGGCGCGGCGAGGAACTCAAACACGCGCTCGGTGGCAGCGGCCATCGACTGCATCGTGTTGCTCACGTTGCCCAGCTGCTGCACGGGCTGCGTAAAGTTGCGCACGTACTGGATAAAACTCTGGATATCGCCGGGCGTGGCGTTGCCGGTCAGCGCCAGCTGCGCGCCCACCACAACGACGCCCACGTAGCCCATGTTGCCCACCAGGCTCATGAGGGGCATCATCAGGCCCGAGAGGAACTGCGAGCGCCAGCCGCTAATAAACAGGCGGTCGTTTTGACGATCGAATTCCTCGATGGATGCCTCGGCGCGGTCGAACACCTGGATAACATTCTGACCGGCAAAGTCCTCCTCGATAATGCCATTGACGGTGCCCAGGACCTGCTGTTGCTCGCGAAAGTACGGCTGCGAGAAGTGGACCATCACCATCAGGATAATTGCGGCGGCAGGCAGCGTGAGCACGGTGACACCCGTGAGCGGCAGGCTGATCGACAGCATCATGACAAGCACGCCGATGATCTGCGTCACGGAGGTAATGAGCTGTGTCACGCTCTGGTTGAGCGACTGGCCGAGCGTATCGACATCGTTGGTGATACGGCTGAGCACGTCGCCCTTGCTGTGGCCGTTAAAGTAGCTCATCGGTACGACGGCGATCTTGGCGGCAATCTCCTTGCGCATGCGGTAGCAGATCTTCTGTGTCACGCCGGTCATGAGCCAGCCCTGGATGAGGCTGCAAACAGAGCTTGCCAGATACAGGCAGAGCAAAAAGCCGAGCGTCTTGGCGATCCAGTCAAAGTTAACGTCGCCGGTGCCGTTGACTTTGGCAACCAAGCCCTCGAACAGTTTGGTGGTAACCTGGCCGAGCACCTTGGGCCCCACAATGTTAAAAATGACCGAGCACACGGCAAAGGCGACGGCGGCAAACACGGCAATCTTGTGCTGGCCGATATAGCCGAGCAGCTGCCTCATGGTGCCCTTAAAGTCCTTGGCCTTTTCGCCGCGACGCATGCCGCCCATGCGGCCCATGGGTCCACGCTGACGGGTGGGCTTGGGAATTTGGGTCTTGGTCTCGTCTGCCATTAGCGCTCGCCTCCTTCCGTAACGGCTGCAATTTCTTCTTGGGTAAGCCCCAGCTCCTCGGCGGAAAGCTGCGACTGTGCGATTTCCAGGTACGCCGGGCAGCTGCGCAGTAGCTCCTCGTGCGTGCCGGTGCCCACTACGTGACCGTCGTCGAGTACAATGATCTGGTCGGCGTGCATGATGGTCGCGATGCGTTGTGCCACGACCACGAGCGCGGCGTCGGTAACGTTTTTGGCCAGCTCCTCGCGCAGGCGCGCGTCGGTCTTGTAGTCAAGCGCGCTAAACGAATCATCGAACACCACGACCTCGGGCTTCTTGGCCAGGGCGCGGGCGATGGCCAGACGCTGGCGCTGACCGCCCGAAACATTGGAGCCACCCTGGCTGATGGAGGAGTCGTAGCCGCCCTCGCGCTCGGCGATAAAGTCCTCCGCCTGGGCGACGCGTGCTGCCTGGCGCATATCCTCGTCACTCACCATGTCGCCGGCAAACTTGAGGTTGCTCTCGACGGTACCCGAGAACAGACGACCCTGCTGCGGAATATAACCGATGCGGCGGCGCAGCTCAGAGAGGGTCATGTCGCGCACGTCGATGCCGTCGAGCGAAATGCTGCCGCCCGTGACGTCGTACAGGCGCGGAATCAACTGTACAAGCGTGGACTTGCCCGAACCCGTTGAGCCAATAATGCCGAGCATCTGGCCGGCGTGCGTGGTGAAGTTTACGCCGCTAATGACGTCGGCGCGGGCATCGGGATACTGGAAGCTCACGTCACGGAAGGTGAGCTCACCGCGCGGCGCGCTGGCAGCAGGCAATTTGGGTGAGACAGGGTCGTTGATGCTCGTGGGGCAGGTGATGACCTCTTCCACGCGCTCGGCTGCGACCTCGGCACGGGGCAGGATGACCGAAACCATGGTGAGGATCATAAACGCCATGACGATCTGCATGGTGTAGGAGATAAACGCCATCATGTTGCCGACCTGCATCACGCCGTCGGACACGCCCTGCGCGCCAAACCAGACGATAAGCACGGTGATGCAGTTCATGACGAGCATCATGAGCGGCATCATAAAGCTCATGGCGCGGTTGGTGTAGAGCTGTGTGGTCATCAGGTCGAGCGAAGCCTTGTCAAAACGCTTGAGCTCATGCTCTTCGCGGTTGAACGAACGGATAGGCATAAGGCCGTCGAGCAGCTCGCGGGCGGTAAGGTTCACACGGTCCACAAAGCTCTGCATCTTTTTGAACTTGGGCATGGTGAGGCCCATAAGCACGCCGACGACGGCCGAGACCGCGATGATGGCCACGGCGATGGTCCACTCTAGGCCGGTATGGTTGGCCAGGACGCGCATGACGGCGACGATGCCCATGACGGGGGCCATCAGACACATGCGGATAAACAGGGTTGCGGCCATCTGGATCTGCTGAATGTCGTTGGTGCAGCGGGTGATGAGCGAGGCCTGGCTAAACTTGCCCACCTCAGCCGGCGAGAAGTGCATAACCTTGTTGAAGGTCTCGCGGCGCAGGTCGCGGGCGATGGAGCAGGCGGTGCGCGAGGCCACGGCACCGGTCAGGATGGTGGCGACGAGCGAGATCAGGCACAGACCAAACATCGTGGTCGCCATGCGGCCCAGGTAGGCGTTCTGCACGTCGGCGGGGTCGATGCCCTGCGCCTTGTACTCGTCTTGCACATAGCTCACGGCGCGTTGGGTCACGATGGAGCCCGACATGGAGCCCATTTTGTCCGCCATATCGTTGGCGCCCTCGACGAGCTTGCCCTGGTCGATTAGGCCGCCTTCAACGCCTAGACGCAGACCCTTCATGGTGATCTTACCGCCGTCGGCATCAATCTGCTTTTGCATGTTTTGCGCCGCTGCGGCCTTCTGCTGCATCTCGGCGAGCTGCTCGGGCGTCATCGCCGCCATCTGCTCGGGGGTGGGCATGGCCTGAGCGGCGCCGTCATCGCTTGCCTCGGTAGATGCGCCGGTCATGTCGCCCATGGAGTTGGCATCGATGCCCTGGTTGAACGAAAGGACGACAGTCTCGGGCAGGCTCATGATGTCGGCAATCTTGCCGCCGTCGGCGCGCTCCTCCTCGGTGCCCTTGTACGTTCGAATGCCGTTATTGTCCGCCTTGCTAAACACGGCCTCCACAGCCTTGGCGTCCTTGGTGCTCATAAAGAGTTCGAGGTCGTCGAGCGATTCGGCACGGATGGTGTCGGGCACGGGCGACGCGATGCCGCCTTGCTGCACACCCACGTCGACGATGTCGCTCATATAGGTAGGCAGCGCCAGATCGGCGTTGCAGCTGATTACGATAAGTACGATAGCTGCGAACAGTGCCAGGATATGTTTTTTAAAGAGCTTGAGAATCCTCACTCGGCATCTCTCCTTTCTTGATTGCGGTCGATAATTTCGTTGGCACGTCTTAGAAGGCGCACCATCTCCTGGGTATCTGTTTCGCCGAGCTGCTCGAGGAAGGCCGCGGTGCGGTCCTCGAATTCCCGGCGTTTGATTTCGATGACCTGGAATCCCTTGTCGGTCACCGTGACGTGTACGCGACGACGGTCGGTCTTTGAGTGCTCGCGCTCGACCCAGCCCTTGGCCTCGAGGGCGCGCAGGATATTGGCGATGCGGGCGCTCGAGACCCAGGCACGATCGGCGAGTTCGCTCGGCGTGAGCGAGCCGCCGGCGCGCATGAGGGCGCGCATGACGGCCATCTCGCCACCCAGAGCCTGGTCGGCAAAGCGCGAAACGCGCTGGTGCATGCTTCCAAACTCGGTAAAGAGCTGACGCCCAAGCTCATGGAAATCGGTATCTTCCACCGAAAACCCCTAACACTAGAAACTATTTTCGGTGAAAGATGATACCCCCGCACGCGCGCCCTATACGGAAGATTTTTGGGACATGCCTAGAAAACTGCCTTTAGGCGATCTCCGTACACCGTCGGTGCCAGCAAAGTTGGGGGCAGATCTCTAGGCATGTCCCAAAAACTACCTGGTTGCTGGGCAATATAAAGAGCGCATAAAGAGTAAAAAATTCAATCGATGAAGCGTTTCAAAGAACTATTATGCCCGCGGTTAGGCGAGGGGTTGTCACCACCATGACGACTGGGACTCATTTATCGCCACGTGCGATGCTCCAACTTCCCGCAAGGAGACACCTGAATCAAGGGGGTTGGAGTCATGGCATTTGACTTCACGGGCAAAACCGCGATCGTTACCGGCGGCACTCAGGGCATTGGCCTCGAGATTGCCAAGGGCATCGTTGCGGGCGGCGGACACGTCGCGCTCATCGCAAGGAACGCTGCTAAGGGCGAGGCCGCGGTGGCCGAGCTTGGCGAGGGCAACAAGTTCTATCAGCTCGATGTCGCCGATGCACCCAAGGCGCGCGAGACCGTCGAGCAGATTTTTACGGACCTGCCGCAAACCAACATCCTGATCAACTGCGCTGGCGTCATCAGCACCAAGAAGTTCGACGAGATCGATGACACCGAGTGGCGTCGCACCATCGACATCAACCTCAACGGTACCTTCACTATGATGAACGCCGTGTACCCGCACTTTAAGGCGGCCCATGCCGGCACTATCGTCAACGTGAGCTCTGTCGCTGGCAAGATCGGTGGCGGCCTGCTCGGCACCGCGGCCTACGCGAGCTCTAAGGCCGGTGTCAACGGCCTGACCAAGGCAGTCGCCAAGGAAGGCGGCAAGTTTGGCGTCCGCTGTAACGCCGTGTGCCCGTCGCTCACGTTGACCGATATGACCTCGATTCTCTCTGACGAGAACTCTCAGCGCATCATCAACGGTATTCCTCTGGGCCGCGCCGCCCAGGCCAGCGAGCCTGCGCAGATGGTGCTGTTCTTCGCTTCCGACCTCGCCAGCTTCGTGAACGGCGAGATCGGTGACTGCGACGGTGGCATCGTTCTGGACGGGTAATACTCCGCGACGATTATTCGGCGACGGCTCCTGCGACTCGGGACCGTCGCCTTCTTTCTGATATAGGCGCATGCGGCTACGATTCGCATGCATCCAAAGGAGATATATATGAGTGAATCGGCTGCGGTGGAGGCGCCGGCGGCAAAGGAGCCGTTCTTTAAGATGTCCTCCATCCCGGGCGCCAATATCTTGGTGCCGCTTCTGTTGGGCTGTCTGCTCAACACGCTATTCCCCGACCTGTTCAAAACGCTCGGCAGCTTTACGCTTGGCATGACCCAGCAGGGCGCTGGCCCGCTCGTGGGCGCTTTTTTGCTCATCGTCGGTACGACGATTTCGTTTAAGAGCGCTCCTGCCGCCGCTGCCCGCGGCGCCATCATCATCGCCGTCAAGCAGATCGTGGTCGTTGCCATGTCGCTGCTCATCCTTTATGTGTTCAACGACAACTTGTTTGGCATCTCTGCCATGGTGATGCTGGCGGCTTGCACCGGCGCCAACAACGCTATGTACGCTGGGCTGATGGGTACCATGGGCAACGAGGCTGAGCGTGGCGCTGTCGCCATCACCACGCTGGTTGTCGGCCCTCCGGTCACGATGATCGTGCTCGGCGCTGCCGGCCAGGCCCCGATCGGCTGGTCGCTCGTGGGCGCCATTCTGCCGATCGTCGTCGGCATTATTCTGGGTAACCTGTTCCCCAGCTTTAAGAAGATGATGGCACCGGCACTTTCCGCCATCATCGTGCTCGTCTTCTTTGCCATGGGCTCGACCATGACTTTTGGCCAGCTTATCAACGGCGGTCTTCCCGGCATCCTGCTCGGCGTGATCTGCTCGGTGATCTTTGCAATTCCCGTCATCGCGGTCGATAAGCTCACGGGTGGTACGGGTGTCGCAGGTGCGGCCATTTCGAGCTGCGCCGGAGCCAATGTGGCCACGCCTGCTGCCATGGCAAGCGTCAACGGGGCCATGTACGGCGGTGCGGTGCTCGCGACGGCTACGGCACAGGTTGCTGCCTGCGCAATC
Source organism: uncultured Collinsella sp. (assembly GCA_905205145.1). Classification (GTDB taxonomy): domain Bacteria; phylum Actinomycetota; class Coriobacteriia; order Coriobacteriales; family Coriobacteriaceae; genus Collinsella. The sequence continues at coordinate 22,760 of CAJLCM010000025.1, read as the reverse complement.
GTTACGGCTATTTTGACCCCGCTGGTCACCAGCTGGTGCTACAAGCATTTTGAGGGCCAGGGCAACGGCGATAGCAAGGCAACGGCCGACAAGGCCGCCGCAGCCGCCTAATGCCAAGCGGCAATCAAAGCTAAATAACTGGCCACGCCACAGGGCGGCCCCGGGGGAAATCCCGTGGCCGCCTTGCAGTTTTTGTGGGGTCTCTGGGGCACTTTACCCTGTTAAAGCTGGCATAACAGCTAGAGCGAACGTCGTACAAAGGCAAGGAAAAATACCATACAAATCGGTGAACGGTAGTTGCTCGCGCTCGCATTTCCTGCGGATTTGTTAAAAACGCCCTAATGGTATAAAAAAAGAAACATATAACAGCCCTGATGAAGGGGGTGGCTATGTTATCCTTCTCAAACGGGTGAAATCTTGGGTTTTGGGTTGCAGTTCCAAGGTGGACAAACGTTTTTCCCTGTACCAACGTGTGGTGAAGAACGGAAGAAGCCGGTAGTGCAAGCCGATAATTCAAGAATTCAATAAGCAGCGGTGTGAGAGAGCGCCGCATTACACGTAACTAGGAGCGTGGTTACACAATGCAGGAGGCATGGGAAGGCTTCAAGGAAGGCATCTGGACGGGAGAGGTTGACGTCCGAGACTTCATCCAGAAGAACTACACCCCCTACGAGGGCGACGAGTCGTTCCTCGTCGGTCCGACCGAGCGTACCAAGGAGCTGTGGGGCGAAGTTCTCGACCTGCTGCTCAAGGAGCGTGAGCAGGGCGGCGTCCTCGATATGGACACCAAGACCGTCACGGGCATCGTGAGCCACCCCGCTGGCTACATCGATAACGCCCACCGCGAGAAGGAGACCATCGTCGGCCTCCAGACCGACAAGCCGCTCAAGCGCGCGCTGCACGTCAACGGTGGTATCCGCATCGCTTGCCAGGCTGCCAGCCAGCACGGCTACAAGGTCGACGAGAACGTTGTCGAGCGCTACACCTTCGAGCGCAAGACCCACAACGCCGGCGTCTTTGATGTCTACACCCCCGAGATGCGTGCTTGCCGCTCGGCCCACATCATCACCGGCCTGCCCGATGGCTATGGCCGCGGCCGCATCATCGGCGACTACCGTCGTGTTGCCCTGTACGGCGTCGACTACCTGATCAAGGACAAGGAGGCCCAGAAGGCTTCCACCCCGACGGTCATGACCGCCGACAACATCCGCGATCGCGAGGAGCTGCAGGAGCAGATCCGCGCCCTCGGTGAGCTCAAGATGATGGCCGAGACCTATGGTTTCGACATTTCCAACCCTGCTACCAACACGCAGGAGGCCATCCAGTGGATGTACTTCGCCTACCTCGCTGCCGTCAAGGAGCAGAACGGCGCCGCTATGTCCATCGGCCGTACCTCTACGTTCATCGACATCTACGCTGAGCGCGACCTTGCCAACGGTACCTTCACCGAGGAGCAGATCCAGGAGTTCGTGGATCACTTCATCATGAAGCTCCGCATGGTCAAGTTTGCCCGTACCCCCGAGTACCAGGCCCTGTTTACCGGCGATCCGCAGTGGGTCACCGAGTCCATCGGCGGCATGGGTGTTGACGGCCGTACGCTCGTTACCAAGATGAGCTACCGCTACCTGCACACGCTCGAGAACATGGGCACCAGCCCCGAGCCCAACATGACCGTTCTGTGGTCGACCCGTCTGCCCGAGAACTTCAAGAAGTTCTGCGCCAAGACTTCTGTCGCCAGCTCCTCGATCCAGTACGAGAACGACGACCTCATGCGCGTTTACCACGGCGACGACTACGGCATCGCCTGCTGCGTGTCCTCCATGCGCATCGGCAAGGAGATGCAGTTCTTCGGCGCCCGTGCCAACCTGGCCAAGTGCCTGCTGTATGCACTCAACGGCGGTGTTGACGAGGTCTCCAAGAAGCAGGTCGGCCCCAAGTACCGCGCCGTCGAGGGCGATACGCTCGATTACGACGACGTTGTGGCCAAGTACAACGACATGATGAAGTGGCTCGCTGGCGTGTACGTCAACTCGCTGAACATCATTCACTACATGCACGACAAGTATTGCTACGAGCGCATCCAGATGGCTCTGCACGACAAGCACGTGCACCGCTGGTTCGCTACGGGCATCGCTGGCCTTTCCGTCGTGGCTGACTCCCTGTCCGCCATCAAGTACGCCAAGGTCCACCCCGTCCGTGACGAGAACGGCATCATCGTCGACTTCGAGACCGAGGGCGATTTCCCCAAGTACGGTAACGACGACGACCGCGTCGACCAGATCGCTCACGACGTTGTGCACCAGTTCATGGAGTACATCCGCATGAACGACACCTACCGCAACTCCGTGCCCACGACCTCGGTTCTGACCATTACCTCCAACGTCGTGTACGGCAAGAAGACCGGTTCCACCCCCGACGGCCGCAAGGCTGGCCAGCCGTTCGCCCCGGGTGCTAACCCCATGCACAAGCGCGATAGCCACGGCGCCATCGCTTCGCTGTCTTCGGTTTCCAAGCTCCCGTTCCGCGATGCTCAGGACGGCATCTCCAACACCTTCTCCATCATCCCGGGTGCGCTCGGCAAGGAGGACCAGGTGTTCTTTGGCGATATCGACCTTGATCAGCTGGGCGAGTAACTATTGTTAGTGCTATACTAACAATAACGATTACTGATTAGAGCGCCGGTTTCGGCCGGCGCCTATCAATCGAAGGAGACACATTATGAAGGTTTCTGAAGTTTCTGAGACTCAGGCCGATAACCTGGTCCACATGCTCGACGCTTACGCCGAGAAGGGTGGCCACCACCTGAACATCAACGTCTTCAACCGTGAGACGCTGCTCGACGCTCAGGCCCACCCCGAGAAGTACCCGCAGCTGACCATCCGCGTTTCCGGCTATGCCGTGAACTTCCACACGCTCACCAAGGAGCAGCAGGACGAGGTCATTTCGCGTACCTTCCACGACAAGTTCTAAAGGGGTTTAACTCCCGCAGGATTGCCGGGGCTTTTTGGGCTACCTCCCAAAACGTCCTCGGACATGCAAAGAGGCTCGCTGCGCACTTCGTGCGGCGAGCCTCTTTGCGTCCTACGGAATGTTTTGGGAGGTAGCCCAAACAGCCCCGGCTGGGTCCTGTGTAGTCACCCTTTAGGCGGAACTCTCCTAATTATTTGGATGAGTCGTCTACTTACTTGTGCTGTTACCGTCTTCCCGCTGTTGTTGGGGTATGCTTTGTTCGTATGTAAACGTATGACATGTTGATGGGGGAGGGTGCTATGGCTCGCGAGAGTGCTCGTTCTAAGGATACGGCTAAGCCTGGCATCAAGGAAGTTGCAGCGGTGGCGGGGGTTTCGCCTACTACGGTATCTCGCGTGCTTAATAATCGCGGCTATATTAGCCAGGAGACCCGCGATAAGGTCCATGCCGCGATGAAGCGCATCAACTATACGCCCAACGATATCGCCCGTGCCATGCTCAACGGTCGCCTGAATCTTATCGGTATGATCGTCCCCTATGTCAGCAGTCCGTTTCATGCCCAAGTGGTTCAAGTCATTGAGCATACCCTGGCCGAAAACGGTTTTAAGATGCTGCTGTGCAATAGCGCCAATCGACCCGAGCTTGAGCGCTCTTATATCGACATGCTTCGACGCAATATGGTTGATGGCGTCATCGTCAACTCGCTTAATATCGGTGCCGAGGCGTATGCCGAGATGGGCTTGAGTCTGGTTGGTATCGACTGCGACCTTGGCGAAGCCTCTGTTCAGATTGCGAGCGACAGCTATAGCATCGGCGAACTTGCCACGCGTCGCCTGATCGATGACGGATGTTCACGCATCCTGTGCCTGCGCAGCAATAGCCGCATGCGCATGCCTGCCAATAAGCGTACCGATGCCTACCTCGATGTTGTTGAGCAGGCCGGTTTGACCGCGCTTGTCCGTGAGGTCGAGTTCGTTAAGCCCGACGACGAAAAGAGCGCGGTCGTTGCGAAGATCCTCGATGAGAACCCCGATATTGACGGCATCTTTGCGGGAGACGACACGATGGCGGCTATCTGTCTTAACGTGATGAAGCAGCGCGGCTTGAGCGCTCCGGGCGATATTAAGGTCGTGGGCGCGGATGGTGCCCGCCGCACTATGACGTTTATGCCTGACTTAACAACCGTACGCCAAGATATCGATCGCATCGGTGAGCTCGCGGCGCAATCCATCATCGCTCTTGTTAACGGTGAAAAGCCCGAATCGAATATCAAGCTCCCCGTTGAACTCATTGAGGGCAAAACCGCGTAGTTCATCTCGTGCCAAAAGAATTCCTCAAACGCCTCTGATGACCGTTCGCCGGCATATGTCAACCGTTTGCCGACGACTGTAACTGCGAAAAGATGTATTGGTGTGAAAACGTTTGACATATGAAAACGATTGACATATCTTGCAGTTGTACCGAGTTAGTATCACGTGGGAAAGGAAGTCTCGGATGCACAAGGTGTATTACCAGCCTGAGGGAATTTGGGTAGGCGACATCATGCCGTACGGCGAGGACGGCACGTTCTATCTCTATCATCAGCGTGACACGCGAAACCCCGGACCTTTCGGAGAGCCGTTTGGCTGGGCACTCGCGACAACCAAGGACTTCGTCAATTACAAAGACTTTGGCGAGAGCCTTGAGCGTGGCGGCGACGAGGAAGTCGACCAGTATGTTTATGCCGGCACGGTGTTTAAGGTGGGCGACAAGTACCATGCGCTCTACACTGGTTGCAATCGCGATAAGGTCAAGGCACGCTTGATGAAGCAGGTTCTTCTTCACGCAACGAGTGACGACGCCGTCAAGTGGGAGAAGAACATCGCCGAGACGCTGCTTCCGCCCCAGGAGGGTTACGATGACCGCAACTGGCGCGATCCCTTTGTGCTTTGGGATGAGGAGAACGAAGAGTACATGCTCATCCTCGGCACGCGTGTGGGCGAGGACAAGCGTCTGATGACCGGTCGTCTGGTCAAGTTCACCTCCAAGGACCTGGATACCTGGGAGTTCCAGGGCGACTGGTGGAATCCGGGCCTGTACACCATGTTCGAGATGCCTGATCTCTTTAAGATGGGCGACTGGTGGTATCTGGTGTTCTCCGAGTACAGTGATGGCAACAAGACCCGTTATCGCATGTCTCGCTCCATCAACGGTCCTTGGATCACTCCTGCGGACGATTCCTTCGATGGCCGCGCGTACTATGCCGCGCGTACCGCATTTGACGGCGAGCGCCGCGTTCTCTTTGGTTGGGTTCCTACGCGTGACGAGGGCGGCGACCCCAGCTCTTACCTGTGGGGTGGCACCTTTATGCCTCTCGAGATCGTTCAGCGTGCCGACGGAACGCTCGGCACCAAACTCCCCGACAGCATGCTTGGCGCCTTTGGCGAGGCTAAGGCAGTCGAGGCCTTTGAGCTTTCCTGCGAGTCGGGCAAGGTCGAGCAGGTGCTCGCCGCGGATGCCGGTTCCACCTATATGCTCGACGCCGACATCGAGCTCGCCGGTGACGCTGCCGGCTTCTCGGTGAAGCTTGCCGAGGACGCCGAGTCCGGTCTTGCCTATGAGTTCCGCGCCAACCTGCGTGAGGGCAAGCTCGAGTTTACGGCGGCCCCCCAGTATCCGTGGTTCCAGGTCAACAACATGGGCCTCGAGCGTCCGTTGTTCTTTAAGGGCGAGGGCACTCACCATGTGCGTCTGGTCGTCGACGACGACATCGCGACCATCTTTGTCGATGATGTTGCGCTCAACGCTCGCTTCTGCAACAAGCAGGGCCAGGGTGTGGCGCTTACCGTCACCGACGGTGCGCTCAAGTGCGCAAACGCAACGATCGCGTCTCTGTAGCGGCAACGAACCGTTTTATGATTTAGAAAAGGAATGGAGAGGAACATGGACTACAAGGCAGTGTCCCAGCAAGTCGTCGACAACGTCGGCGGACTGGAGAACATCGAGGGCGCCACGCATTGCGTGACCCGTCTGCGTCTGGTGCTCAAGGATACGAGCAAATACAACAAGGCCGAGCTCGAGAACATCGATGGCGTCAAGGGCGTGCTGTACAACAGCGGCCAGCTCATGATCATCTTCGGTACCGGTACCGTCAACAAGGTTTACGATGAGTTTATGGCTCTGACGGGCGTTAAGGAGATCAGTGCTTCCGAGGTCAAGGGCGCCGAGGCGGACAAGAAGGGCAAGTTCTTCTCGGTCCTCAAGGTATTCTCGGACATCTTTATCCCCATCATTCCCGCCTTCGTCGGCGCTGCAATCATCATCGGCCTTAAGTCGCTGATCGTTGCCAACGGCCTCTTTGGCATGGAGGGCAGCCTCGCCGATCACAGCGAGTTCCTCAAGAACCTCGCAAGCTTCTTTGCCATTATCGCCACCACGTTCGACTACCTGCCTGTCCTGGTTATGTACAGCGCGGTCAAGCGTTTTGGCGGTAACCCGATCCTGGGCATCCTCGTCGGTATCGTCATGGTTCACCCGAGCCTTATGAACCGCAACACGTTCGTTATGGACCCGACGGGTGCTGAGTACTGGAACTTTGGTCCGCTCTCCATTCCCATGGTTGCTTTCCAGGGCGGTGTGTTCCCCGCAATCCTGACTGCCTGGTTTATGGCCAAGGTCGAGAAGATTGCCCAGAAGTACATCCCCGAGGTCGTCTCGTTCGTTTTCGTCCCGACCGTTACCCTGATTCTTGCTAACGTCGCCCTGTTCACCGTGTTCGGCCCGCTCGGCAACCTGATCGGCGACGTCCTCGCCGGCGTAATCGATATCCTGTATAACAGGATGGGCGTCTTTGGTGCCTTTGTCTTCGCCGCGTTCCTGCAGCCGCTTGTCGTTACCGGTACGCATCAGTTCATCCAGGGTATCGAGGCAAACCTCGTTGCCACGACTGGCTTCAACTACATCCAGGCCATCTGGTCGGTTTCCATCATCGCCCAGGGCGGCGGCGCCATCGGCATGTACCTCATTCACAAGAAGCATTCCAAAGAGCGCAACATCTGCATGTCGTCCTTTATCCCGACGCTGGTCGGTATCTCCGAGCCCGCAATCTTTGCTGCAAACATGCGCTACTCGATCATCCCGTTCATCTGCGCTTGCATCGGTGCAGGCTGCGGCGGTGCCTTCGTCAAGCTCTTTGAGGTGCGCGCCATCGGTCAGGGTCTGACCGGCGTGCTTGGCCTGCTCATCGTCACGCCCGAGACGCTCGTGTGGTATGTGGCTGGCAATCTCATCGCCTTCATCGTGCCGATCGTCTTGATCTTTGCCTACAACAAGGCAAAGGGCGTGCCGACCACCGATGAAGAGGGCGCTGGCGCTGGCTTCGACGTTAGCTTCTAGTTGAGCCGTTCAGCGTAATGTGTGGATAAGTCCATTTGGGGAAGGGCGTTCGGCTCGTGTGAGTCGAGCGTCCTTTCCTATAGACGAGAAGGTCAATGGCGATGTTTAATCAAAAAAACAAGGTGATGCGTGCGGACTATGAGCAGTGGCGTGCCGGACAGGATGAGACGGCGGCTCGCATCGCATCCGACCCCGATAGGCTTTTGTTCCATGTGGAGCCTGAGCTTGGCTGGCTCAACGACCCCAATGGTTTGGTTCAGATTGGTGATACGTATCACATCTATCATCAATACGATCCGTTCGATGCTGCGCATGGCGGTCCAGTGCTTTGGAACCATCTGGCGACAAAGGATTTTGTGACGTACGAGAATCACGGCCCCGTGCTGTTCCCCGATTCCGATTTGGATTCGAGTGGAGCGTATTCTGGTTCTGCCTTTGTACGTGATGGCAAGATTCACTACTTCTATACCGGCAACGTTAAGCATTTTGACCGTGATGATTACGACTACGTGTTGACGGGCCGTGAGCAAAACCAAATTCATATGGTTGCCGAGAATCCCGACGAATTGGGCGAGAAGCGCATAGCTGTTGGGCCGGTCGATTACCCCGACGATATCGGTACGCACGTGCGCGACCCCAAGATCCTTGAACACGACGGTATCTACTACATGGTTCTCGGCGCTCGTACGAAAGACGATCGCGGGTGCGTGCTTGTCTATACCTCGCGTGATCTAGAGGACTGGGGCTATGCGACGCGCATTGAGCTGGGCGAGAAGTTTGGCTTTATGTGGGAGTGTCCTGATCTGTTTGAGCTCGATGGCGAGCTTATTCTCGTTTGCTGTCCGCAGGGCGTGCCCGCCGATGGCTGGCGTTACCGCAATCCGCATCAGTGCGTGTGGTTCTCCATCGAGGCCGATTGGGGGGCGCCGAGCTTTAAGATCGTCGGCCAGGGCATGCCTCCGATGGTTGATGCCGGTTTTGATTTCTATGCCCAGCAGTCCTTTGAGGACGCTGTGGGTCGGCGTTTGATGATCGGATGGTCGGGTTGCCCCGATGCGACGACAGAAAGCCCGACAGTGGCGCGCGGGTGGCAGTGCGCGCTGACGGTGCCGAGAGAGCTGAGCATGCGCGGCGGCAAGCTCTGCCAGTGGCCGGCGCATGAGATTGAGAGGATGCGCGGCGATTGCGTTCGTGCTGTAGGCGGTGAGACCGTTGAGGAGCCGGGACGCCTGTTTGATGTCGTGGTTTCCTGCGAGGGAGCCAAGATGATCGAGCTCGAAATCCGCAAGGGTGTCTTTGTGCGTTATACGGACGGGATGCTTACCCTCGATATGGGCGACGAAGGCTATGGACGCGACCAGAGGTCGATCGAGCTCGGCGAACTTCGCGACCTGCGCGTGCTTTCGGACACTACGATGGTCGAGATTTTTGCCAACGGTGGCGAGGCGGCACTTACGAGCCGTACCTATTCGCCGGCGGTTCCGGCGATGGGGTTGCATGCCGAGGGTGCGGCGTCGATGGATTTCTACCGCCTCGCGCATTAACCGTGCGTGGAGCACGATTGGACTTGCCGAGCGGAATGTGTCGCAGTTGCCGCAGCGAACTACCGTTTATCGCGTATAGCTACCGTTTGCGGGATAAGTAACACTCATTTATAAACCGTGTAAAATTTCAGGTTAGCACGGAGTTTTCCAGGGAGACGCTGTCCTTTGTTGTGCGCAAGGGGCGGCGTCTCTTTGGCGCTCTGCCGCCGTTGTGCAACAGTGCGGCGGCGCGTGCCGTGTATTGAAAAGCCAATGTCGAGATGGGTCGTGATAATAATGGGCAAGTACGTAATCGTGGTTGAGTCTGGGTCGGATGTGACGCCGGAGCTCTGCGAGCGCTACGGCATCGTGCGCGTGCCCATGCATGTCACGATTGGTGACGAGACCGTCGAGGACGGCTCCATCGATCCGCTCGAGATTTACTCGCGCTGCAATGAGTTTGGCGTAATGCCCAAGACCAGCGGCTGCGCGCCTGCAGATTTTGCGCACGTATATGACCGTATCCATGCCGAGCAGCCCGATGCGACCATTCTGCATCTTGCGTACTCCGAAGTCACGACTTGCTCGCATCAGTCCTCCAAGATTGCGGCTAAGGGCCGCGACTACGTATTCTCCATGGATACGCGTTTTGTCTCGGTGGGCCAGTCGCTCGTTGCCGTCGAGACCGCCAAATACATCGAGGCTCACCCCGACGCCACCGTCGACGAGATCTTTGCATTTACGAACTCCGTCATGGACCGCGTGCTGCTGGGCTTTGTTCCTACCGACCTGGCCTTTCTTAAGGCGGGCGGTCGTCTGTCCAACGTCGCGTTCCTTGGCGCCCACCTGCTCAAGATTAAGCCCTGCATTGAAGTAACGGGCGGTAAGTTTGTGGCGACCAAGAAGTTCCGCGGCTCTATGCTCAAGTGCGCCCGCGCCTTTATTGACCACATGGTTGCGAAGGGCGAGATTGACTACTCGCACATTGGCCTGGCGTATTCGGTAGGCCTTTCCCAGGAGCTGCGCGACGACATGGAAGTCTATGCGCACGACCTGGGCTTTAAAGACGTTACCTGGACTCAGGTCGGCGGTGTCATCTCGAGCCATTGCGGCCCGACCGCCTTCGGTGTGGTGCTCACGCTTAAGGCGTAAAGGCTGTAGGCGAGCATTCTTCGGCTTCACATCTCGACATGGGCTCCCGTCACGGTAATGGGGGATAGATTAAAACGTGCCATTCTAGCCCGAGACGTTTAAACGCAAACGTATGGGCTAGAATGGCTCTGGCATTTATGTAGCTAAAACCAATGAGAGGCAAGGTAGCGGGAATGGCTGAGATGACGCTCGAGGGTGTGGACGCTCGTCCCGAGGACTCTGCGTTTGCCCTGGGCCGCGTACATTCGATTGAGACGATGGGAACGGTCGATGGACCTGGCATCCGCTTTGTGGTGTTTGTTCAGGGCTGCCCCATGCGCTGTGCGTATTGCCACAACCCCGATACCTGGTCGGTTAACGGCGGTACCATGGTGACCGTCGAGCACCTGATGGACGAGTTCCAGAGCAACCATGAGTTTTACCGCAGCGGTGGTATTACGGTATCCGGCGGCGAGCCGCTCCTGCAGCCCGCGTTTTTAGCCGACCTGTTCCGCGCCATGCACAATAACCCCGATGGTCGCGTGCATACCTGCTTGGATAGCTGCGGGTATGCGTTTGACCCCGCGCATCCCGAGAAGTTCGATGCCGTTCTCAACGAGACCGACATGGTGCTGCTCGACATTAAGCATGTCGATCCCGTCGAGCATAAAAAGCTGACCGGGTGCGATCCCGCACGCATTCTGGCGTTTGGTGATGAGCTTGCGCGTCGCAAGATTAAGGTTGTTATTCGCCACGTGGTAGTGCCGGGTATTACCGATACGGTGGAGGAGTGCGAGGCACTCGGTCGCTTGATTGCCCCGTGGCATAACGTGGTCGGCCTGGAGATGCTGCCGTATCACACGATGGGTGTCGTCAAGTACGAGCAACTGGGCATTCCCTATAAGCTCGAGGGCGTGCCCCAAATGGATACCGCGCGCATGCCCGAGCTGCGCAATGCCGTTATGACCGGCATGAAAAAGCGCCGCACGGAACTCAAAAACGCCATCGGCTAGCGATTCATTTTCGCCCCCAAGGGCACTCATTGGGGACAGACTTAAATGAGTGCCCCTGGGCACCAAGTTGATTGCCAAAGAGCCCCGTCAAGTTGCGGTGGAATAGTTCTTGTTTTTCGGCTTATGCCGACCAAATAGGAACTATTCCACCGCAACTGCGTTTTGGGCGGAGATGCGCAACAGAATCGCGCCATTTGGATAAATACGCTTGTGGTTTCTTTAAAGACGCCTTAAACGCCGCTGAATATCTTTGGAAAGAAATGCCTGCTCGGTATTATGCTGCTCGTATATGAACGGTAGCAGTCAGGAGACCACGTGCGAAATAACGCATCGCGGGACGAGTATATGCCGCAGCATAGCAGCAGATATGAGACGAAGGGCACGCCTTCGCGTGGCCTTGCTGACGCTCGCATCCGCGTGACGAAGATTGCCGCCATTGGGATGCTAACGTTGGCGGTTATTATCCTCGGAATTACCGCCAAAACCTACGCGTCGGAGCGAATGGCACACTCAGATGCGTCAACGGTACAGACGCAAAACAAAAAGGGCTCTGAATCTAAAGCCACCGCAAGCCAAACCCTGTCGACAGCGAGTCTCAAGACGAGGCTTTCGAAGGCGGACTTTAACGATATTCCCTCAGGCGATACCGTGCAGACCTTCTCACTGGTTGATGACCAGATCCCCGCCCTGGAGGATGAGAGCCTTGCCTTGCTCCAGGATGCCCTGAGTCGGGCGCAGGAGCTAGGCGATGTGGGTGTGGTGTTCTACGACCTGTCAAGCGGCAAGGGCGTGACGTATAACCCCGATGTCGAGGTTTACGGTGCGAGTAGCTACAAGGCGCTCTATGCGTTGTACATCTGCGAATCTCTGGTCGAGACGGGTCAGGTTTCACTCGATGATTCCCTTGGCACCTATGGTGGCTACAACATGGGTTGGCAGACGGTGCGCGACCTGATCGAGGCCGCGATCGTTAATTCGGACAACGATTCGTTTATTGCGTTACGCGCGGCGTTTGACAGTGTCGGTTACGAGGATTGGATTGCCAGTCTTGGCATCGATTACGATACCGCACTCGATCCGATGAGTGATTTTCCCACCTATTGCCCGCGCACCTCGGCCAAGTTGTGGCGCGAGATGAGCGAGTATTTGAGCCGTGATGGCGAGACGTCGCAATGGCTGTCGGGCCTTCTGGCCTCTACGACCCGGTCCTTTATCCGCGACGGCATTGCGGACGACCAAGCCTTGGTGCGCAACAAGGCCGGCTGGATTAGCGAGGCAGGTTGCAATGCGACGTGTGATGCTGGCCTCATCGATGTCGACGGTGACATCTACATTATGAGCATCATGACATCGATGCCATGGAGCGATCGCTCGAGTGAGCTGGTGGCTGTGATTGCTAAGACATTCTTTGATACTCGAGCTGCGCTGGCCTAACGTGTTCGTTTGACGAGGTCAAACAAAATGCTGGTACCATACCGTGGTTGAGAATTTCGAATAGGTTTGGGGAATGGCATGGCTACCATCGCGATTATCGGTGCGCTCGAAAAAGAGATCATGCAGATTAAGGAAGAGCTGAGTAACGTTTGCATGGTACAGGAGGCGGGCTTGAACGTTGTGACCGGCGGGCTCGACGGCCTGTCGATTGTCGCCACGACGGCGGGTATGGGCACGGTAAACGCTGCCGCCGCAACACAGCACCTCATTAGCAAGTATGCTCCACAGGCAGTTGTGTTTTCTGGTATCGCAGGTGGCCTGAATCCCAAGCTCCATATCGACGATGTCGTCATTGGCAAATGCCTGCGCTATCTAGATACCGATACCGCGCTTATCGCCGAGTCTGCACCGGGGCTCGAGGAGTTTGTCTCGACGCCTGCGCTGGTCGATATTGCCGCCGATGTGCTTGCTGAGCGTGGCTTTGTTAACGCTTCGACAAATGTGACCGCTTCGAACGAGGGCGCAAAGCAGTTCCTGGTCGGCACGATTGCCACGGGTAACCGCTTTGTGACGGGCGCCGCTATGCGCAATGATGCCATCGAGGCGACGCATGCCGATTGTGTCGGCATGGAGGGCGCGGCAATTGCCCATGTCGCAACCAAAAATGGTGTCGATTGCCTGGTGCTGCGTGCTATCAGCGATAATTGTGACGAGGCGTATGATGCGATTTGCGACCGCGAGTTCGATTTGTTCGAGTATGCGCGTGCCGCAAGCGATATCACGCTCGATATCGTTCGACGCATTGCCGCTGCGCAATAGCGCGTTTTTTGCAAGATCCTACGACCAAGGAGTGTCCATGGCCGATTCCATTAACTACCAGCTTGCCAAGTTCGTCGCCAGCTACGGCAAGGTTTCGCAGATCCCCGAGTCTACCTGTCCCGAGGTGAGCTTCGTTGGCCGCTCAAATGTGGGCAAGTCGTCCATCATGAACAAACTCTTTGGCCGCAAGAACCTGGTGAAGGTTTCGAGCACGCCGGGCAAGACGAGCAACATCAATTTCTTCGAGGCCGACGACGTGCATTTTGTGGACCTGCCGGGCTACGGTTTCGCCCGTCGTTCCAAGGCCGAGCGCGACCGCTGGGCCGAGCTCATCGGCGATTTCTTCGACTCCGAGCGCAGCTTTAACTTGGTTGTGTCACTAGTGGACATTCGCCATGACCCCAGTAAGCTCGACCATGACATGATCGACTACCTGCAGGGCAACGAGTTCAACTTTATCGTCTGCCTCACCAAGGCCGACAAGCTCAGCCGCACCCAGCAGGCCCGCCAGGCAGCTGCCATCAAAAAGCAACTCAACGTCCCGGCCGAGAACGTGATCATCACAAGCTCCCAGACCGGCACCGGCATCGACGAACTCAAAAAGCGCATCGCCGAGGCCTGCCTCTAGTAAGGGTTCTTGGCAGGCAATAGTTTGCATCTATCTATATCACCCCAGTGATAGTTATTGGTACACTATCACTGGGGTGATATTTTTGTTTGGAGGTCGATATGGAGCTTTGGCACGGGTCGGAGGTTGTTGTCGAGCATCCGTCGTTGGATAAATGCAGACAATTCAATGACTATGGGTGTGGGTTTTATTGCACGCCACATGAGGAAATGGCAATGGAGTGGGCATGTCGGACTGAGTCTGATGGCATTGCAAATCGATATGAGCTCGATATGGATGGTCTCGCAGTCTTGGATTTGGAGTCCGGGGAGTTTTCAATTCTCAATTGGCTTGCGATTTTGGCTAACAATAGGGAGTTCAATGTTTCGACACCGCTGGCGCGCGAAGGACTTCGCTATCTGCTGGATAACTGCCTGATTGATATTTCTCCCTATGACGTAATTCGAGGTTATCGCGCCGACGACTCCTATTTTTCGTTTGCAAGACAGTTTGTCAGCGGCATGATCTCGCTCAGGCAGCTGCAACGTATCATGCGCTTGGGTGATTTGGGTATCCAATATGCTCTTATGAGCGAGTGCGCATTTTCGGCGATTAGATTCTGCGATTGGAAGCAGGCTTTGGGGTCTGAGTTTTATCCCAAGCGTTTTGAGCGAGAGCAGAATGCTCGACGCAAATACTTGGATACGGTTAACGGGTTCGATTCCGAAGGTATCGACATTAGGGATTTAATGGCAGGGAGGGTTGATTTAAATGATCCAAGAGTTAACGGATTGTGGGCCGAGTAGGACATACCCCGTCTACTACCTCGAGGATGCAATGAACAACCTCGGCGACTGCTTTGACTATGCCGTTAACGATTATGGAGCAGAAGGATCGGAAGTTGCTGAACTCTTCTGCCTGAGCGGCGTAGCTCGCGAGTTCGAACGCGGCAACGCATGGGTCGTATCGGGAAAATCGGGCGTTGAGTTGTTCGCGCTTATCGCTGAAAGGTCCGGCTATCAGAGCGGGTCTATACCGGATCGCACCTATCGTTTTGAGAAGACGCCAGAGTATTGGACAGGCTGGATACTGGCATATCTGCAGTGGCGTTTAGGGGAGTCTTTCGAAGACCTGCTGCATGTCGTTCCGTTTGACGCACTGCGCAGTCTGTACTATCCCTGGCACGAAGCCTCGGAGGAACGCGTGGCTCGCCTCGTCTGCGATATGGCGAAAAAAGCGTCCAGGCAAACCAAACTTGCGTTAGCAAGAAAGAAGCTTAAGAAAACCCAACAAGACCTAGCATACGAATCGGGTGTGTCACTCCGCTCAATCCAAATGTACGAGCAGCGCCAGAGAAACATCAATGAAGCTTCGGTAACAAGCGTAAGAGCCATAGCAAAAGCCCTCCACTGCAACATCGAAGACCTCCTAGAACCAGTTTTCGAATACAAAGAAACCAGCGCCGCCTAAAGGGGATTTTGGCCACTGATTGCTCAACTTGTGGTTCACCAAGGGCAATTTGAGCAGCGAAGCCGGCTGCTCGTTGGGGCGTGCAGGCCTTGTTGATATTTAAATCCGCTTTCATATTGAAATGCCCCGCCAAGCTAAAGTGCTCGGCGGGGCAATTTTCGATTAACGATGCTGCCAGGGGTTGAACTTTAATATGCCGCGAGTAAGAGGCGTCTGCATTTAGCAATTAAAGTAAATTATTCAATTCGGGCGCTCAGCCAGTATTCTCCATTTGAAGCTAAGATTGCGTACGTAATTCCATTTTTGACAGTTGGCGTATCTACGCAGGCAGCGCCAATCTCCTTAGCGTCGGAAAATGAAAGTGTTGGATCAATCGCTTGTATGGTTGCTAATGCTGTCGCCGCGGCATAATCTGTATTTTCGAAGTACATGACTATGTTTTTGAAGCAGTTTTCGGATCCAAGATAGCTGAGTAGCACCGGGTTACTCGAGTCCGAAAAGAAGCCTCCAATACCGGCAATCTTTGAACCGTTTTTGATCTGAAGTTCGAGCCCCATGCCGCTATCGTCTAGTTCGTAATCCGCATTCATGCTGCTGCAATTGGGGATATTGGAGAATTCCTCGTTAAGTCGATCAATAAAGCCTTCAGGTGAAATTGAAAACTTTCCGTCGCCAAGAAAAGATGTGATTTCCTTCTCGTTGCGGGTGTCAACGACCTCTCCGCATCTCTCGCATTCTCGTATTTCCTTCGAAGTGGCATCTACGTAGTCGACTTCTTTGGTCCACGAGCCCGGTTGGTGTCCGAGTGGCTCCCCTTTCGTTTTGCCGCAACGCTGGCAGGTCTTCGGTGTCGTACAAGTTGCTTCTTCCCATTCGTGCCCGAGAGGTTCTCCCTCGGTTTTGCCGCAACTTTTGCATACACGAGGGCTAGTGCAGGTTGCATTGGCCCATAGTTTGTGGCTACAAAACAATTGAGGAAACAGCATGGGAAAACTGAAGATGATGACAACTGCCACGGCAGCTGCGATTGCCGCTCTTTTTTTATTGCCTAATTTATGAATGGCCCGCGTTAGAAGTGAGTCGTTTTCTTCATTTTTGCGTGCGCCGTCATCTTCGTTTGATGGCGGAATTTCAGAGGAGGGGGTGTCGCTAGCACCATCAGAAAACTGCTCGGCTTTGAAATCTGGTTTCCGCTCGTCGGACTCGCTGAGCGCCTTTTCCTCGTCGGGCTCCTTCATCTCGTCATTCATGTTTATCGAGGCTCCTTCCTAGCTATGAATCTGCGATGGGCATTTTTGATAAGCGGAATGGCTGGTGACATAAATATATCCCAGTTTGGGATATATCAAAATGGAATATAGCGTAAACGGCATGAACGTTGATGCTAACAGGACATGCGGAAAATGCCTTTCCCAGATTCGTCGGGAGCAAGGTATCACTCAGGTTGAACTCGCAAAGAAACTGGGGGTACCTCAGTCGTTCATCTCAAAGGTCGAGACCGGGGAACGCAGCCTTAGGGTTTATGAGCAGTTTGTCTATGCGGACGCACTCGGAATTACTGTCGAGACGCTAGTACGTAAACTTGGGGCTGTTTTGAGTAGCGAAGATAATTAGATGACGTCACGTATCGATCATCAATTAGAAATTAAAACAGAGCTATAAGGTGAATGAGATGCTGGGAAGTGCGCCTTTATCAAATAGAAGCCAAAAAATCAGCCCGGCGACTTTCCAGGGCGTAGGTCCCTGTAGCCGCCGTCAGCGAAGTTAACGTAGGGGAGGCCAGGGGCTTTGCCCCCAAATCTTTCCGCAGGACGGCAGGACCCCCGCCGCACGAAGTGCGCAGCGGGGGTCCTGCCATGTCCGAGGACGATTTGGGGGCAAAGCCCCTGGCCTCCCTGGCGGGTATACGGGACGGCGACTACAGGTATTCGATCTGGGCGCCCTCGGTGTCGCACGTCAGAATATGCGTATCACACTTAGGGAACTGCTCGCGCAGCTTGACCTGCAGGAACTTTGCCACGATGGTGTCGTCAGTCACGGCCATGAGAGTCGAGCCCGAGCCGCTGATCCAGATGGTCTTGGCGCCGCCGTTAAGGCAGGTGTCGCGCACGGCGTTGTAGTCGGGAATCAGACGGCGACGATAGGGTTCCTGGATGCGGTCGTCATTGGCGGCGGCAATCAGGTCGAGGTCACCAGTCTCCAAGCCGCGCGTCATGCCGGCGATGCGGCCCATCTGCCACACGGCGGTGGAGAGTGGAATCTCCTGCGGCACAACCTTGCGCGCCTCGCTCGTATGCACCTCGTAGGGCGGAATCACGGTAATAAAACGCAGGCGATCGCTCACCTCGTAGCGCAGGCACTGGGGGAGCGAATCGGTCGGCGTAAAGGAACAGACGGCGCCGCCCAGGATAGCGGGGGCGACGTTATCGGGATGGCCCTCGACTTCGGTGGCAATGCGAACCAGCTCGGCGCGGTCGACGGTGTGGCCTGTCAGTGCGGCGGCGGCCATAATGCCGGCGACGACGCAGGTGGAGCTGGAGCCCAGGCCGCGGGCGACGGGCACGTCGGTCTGGATGTCGATGGCAACGGGAAAAGCCGGCTCGCCCCATGCAGCCAGTGCATCGACAAAGCTCACGTAGACCAGGTTGTTCTCGTTTTGGAATTCCTCGGGGCAGCCCGTGATGGTGAGTTTGTCGGCGCGCTCGAAGGTGAAGTGCGAGTAGAGGCTGACGGCCATGCCGAGGGTGTCGTAGCCGATGCCCAAGTTGGCGCTTGTTGCTGGGACGGTGATCTTGATCATGTGAGTCCTCCTGGCGTGCCTGGCTGTTTAGTTCGCTGCTCGGGCAGTCCTGCGCAAGACGGAAAGCACATTAAGTGCTTTCCTTTGCGTGCGGAACTCGCGACGAACTAAACAGCCAGGCACGCTATGCACGTTCGTCATCATCCCGGTAGGTATCTGATAAAAGAAGGTGCGCCGGCTTTCGCCGGCGCCTTATAAGGGGTTTAGTTGGTTGCTATCTTTTTTGCAGCCTGCTCTACGTAGCTGGCCATCTCATCGACGTCGCAGACGTCTTCGAAGCGGACGGGCTTGGACTCGAGTTCGGCGAGCTGGGCTGGGGCGACCGTGTTGGTTGCCTGCTCGAGCACGCGCATGGCCTCAAAGTCGTCCTCGGGAACGTCGAGGCCCAGGGCGTCGCAGCAGGCGCGCGGGAACTTGTAGGGGCTGGCGGTCGAAAGCAGCACGCGGGCCTTGGCGCCCTCGGCGGGGGCGACCTTTTCAAAGACGTGATAGCCGCAAGCGGTGTGAGGGTCGATCACGTAGCCGTTTGCATCCCAGCAGCTCTTGATGGCAGCGCGGACCTCGTCCTCGCTGGCCCAACCGCAGCCAAAGACGCTCTGGATCTTG
Organism: uncultured Collinsella sp.; assembly: GCA_905205145.1. Classification (GTDB taxonomy): domain Bacteria; phylum Actinomycetota; class Coriobacteriia; order Coriobacteriales; family Coriobacteriaceae; genus Collinsella. The sequence goes on along the minus strand of CAJLCM010000025.1, from coordinate 4,013 downwards.
GCCAGCAGCTCGGCGGGCACTTCGTAGCGGCCGGTCTGGGCAAGCTGCTCCATAAGGCCGGCAACAAGCTCGCAGCCGCCATCGGACAGGAAGTAGAGCATGCGTTCCAGGTTGGAGCTGATGAGGATGTCCATCGACGGCGAGATGGTGGTGAAGAACGGACGGTTGCGGTCGTAGACACCGGTGGTCAGGAAGTCGGCGAGCACGTTGTTCTTGTCGCTCGCGACGATGAGCTTGGCGACGGGCAGGCCCATGCGCTTGGCATAGTAGCCGGCCAGGATATCGCCAAAGTTGCCGGTCGGTACGCAGAACTCCACGGAGTCGCCGGCTTCGATGGCGCCGGCGCGCAGCAGCTGCGCATAAGCGGCAAAGTAGTAGACGACCTGCGGCACCAGGCGGCCGACGTTGATGGAGTTGGCGCTGGAAAGTACCGTGCCGGCGGCCTCCAGACGCTCGGCAAGCTCCTTATCGGCAAAGATGCGCTTGACGGCACTCTGGGCATCGTCGAAGTTGCCGCGAATGCCGCAGACGGCGACGTTATCGCCCTCCTGCGTGGACATCTGCAGGTTCTGGACGCGGCTGACCTTGCCCTCGGGATAAAAGACGGTAATACCCGTGCCCGGGGCGTCGGCAAAGCCGGCGAGTGCTGCCTTGCCCGTGTCGCCCGACGTGGCGGTGACGATCATGATGCGCTCGGCGCCGCCGTCCTTGGCGGAAGTGCGGGCCATCAAGCGGGGGAGCATCTGCAGGGCGACGTCCTTAAAGGCACTCGTGGGGCCGCCAAAGAGCTCCATCACATAGGTCTGAGGGGCGTCAGCGCCCGGCGCAGCGTCGAGTTTGACGAGCGGCGTAACCTCTTCACTCGCGAACGTGCCGCGGTATGCCCCGTCGACACACGCCGAAATTTCTTCGGCCGTGTAATCATTCAGTAACATTCCCAACACATCTTGAGCGATTTCAAAGTACGATTTATCTGCAAGCGAGCTGATATCGACCTGCTGGGTGCCGAGCTCGTCCGAGACAAACAAACCCCCGTCGGGAGCGATGCCGGTGCGGATTGCCACCTTACTTGAGCACGATAAAGTGCGTCCTCGTGTACTATGATAAGTTCCCATATAACACTGCTCCTCGGATGCCTTGGTCCCAATCGGTGAAACCATGGTATCAGAGCGTGCAAAATAGGTTCGCAGAGGCTTTTTAGAAAGGTAACCTCCAGCCCATGATTAAGATTGCCAAGTTTGGCGGCTCGTCGGTCGCCGACGCCGAACACTTCAAGAAGATCAAGGCCATCGTCGATGCCGACCCGGCTCGCCGTTTTGTGGTGGTTTCCGCCTGCGGTCGCCGCTTTAAGGGCGACACCAAGGTGACCGACCTGCTCTACCTGGTTAACGCGCACGTTAAGTATCACGTGTCGTGTGAGGAGCTGCTCGAGGACATTGGCCAGCGCTATTTTGATATCGCTGATGAGTTGGAGCTCACCTATCCCATCCGTGAGGAGTTCGCGGCCTTTGCCGAGCGCGCCCGCTCGGGCGGCTACTCCACCGAGGAGCTCGTGAGCCGTGGCGAGTACTTTACCGCCCGCCTGATGGCCGAGTACCTGGGCTTACCGTTCCTGGACGCCGCGACGGTTGTGGCGTTCCATCACGACGGTACGCTCAGCATGAATCGCACTTCCGAGCTGGTGCAGGAGTATGGCCAGCAGGGCGGCTTCGTTATGCCTGGCTTCTACGGCGCGACGCGCGAGGGCCAGATCAAGCTGCTCGATCGAGGCGGTGGCGATATCTCGGGCTCGATCTTGGCCAAGTGCCTGGGCGCCGACCTGTACGAGAACTGGACCGACGTCTCGGGCTTCTATTCTGCCGATCCTCGCATTGTTCCCGAGGCTCAGCCCATTGCGCGCGTTACCTACGAGGAGCTGCGCGAGCTTTCGTACATGGGTGCGAGCGTTCTGCACGAGGAAGCTGTGTTCCCCGTGCGCGAGGCGGGTATTCCGCTGGTCATCAAGAACACCAATGCGCCGCAGGACCCCGGTACCATCATTAGCGAGACGGCTGATGAGGGCGAGGCGGAGCCCATCATTACCGGCGTGACCGGCAAGCGCGGCTTTGTCGCCATCAACGTTGCCCGCGACCGCACCAAGCCCCGCGTTGGCTTTATGCGCCGTGCACTTTCGGTCTTCGAGCGCTATGACGTTTCCGTCGAGCATATGCCCACCGGTGTCGACCGCTTTGGCGCCGTGGTGCAGGAGCAGGATGTGCACGATTCGCTGTACTCGCTTGTGGGCGACATTCAGCAGGAGGTCGAGCCGCTCGAGATCGAGGTTGTCGAGGGCCTGGCGCTCATCGCGACCGTCGGTCGTAACCTGCGCGGTCGTGCAGGTATCTCGGGCCATCTGTTTGGCATGCTCGGCCAGGCCGGCGTGAGCGTGCGCATGATTTCACAGAGCTGTGACGAGATCAACATCATTATCGGTGTCGAGGAGAAGGACTTCGACTTGGCGATTCGGACCATTTACCGTGCCTTCTCCGACGAAAACGGCATTGTGAAGGTCTCCGATCTGGAGGCTCCTGCGCCGGTCGATCCCGCTCTGGCTGCGCTCAAAAAGTAGCGACTGCTCGGTAGATTTTTGGGTCATGTCTCAAAAATCTACGGCGGGGCGTTTCGTTTCGGTTTCGTTTCGACGGGGCGGGTTTCGTGCCCGCCCCGTTCTTGTATACACTGGCAACAATAATCGGCCTGCTCGGCGTGCGGGCAAAAGCCACAACCTTTAAAGGGGGAAGCATGAAACAGTACACGGTTGCTATTTTGGGCGCGACGGGAGCTGTAGGCACCCAGATGCTCGAGTGCCTCAACGAGCAGGAGTTCCCGGTTGGCAAGCTCAAGCTGCTGGCAAGTGCACGCTCCGCGGGTAAAACCGTCGAGTTCCGCGGCGAGCAGATCGTGATTGAGGAAGCTTGCCCCGAGGCCTTTGAGGGCTGCGACATCGTGCTCGGCGCTGCCGGCGACGATATCGCTAAGGAGCTGCTGCCCGAGGCCGTTAAGCGCGGAGCCGTCGTGGTCGACAACAGCCACGCCTTCCGCATGGATCCCGAGGTGCCGCTGGTCGTGCCTGAGATCAATGCTGACGACATCAAGTGGCATCATGGCCTTATCGCCAACCCCAACTGCGCGACCATCATCGGCCTGGTTCCCACGTGGCCGCTGCATCAGCTCGCCGGCGTGAAGCGCATGATCGTCTCGACGTATCAGGCGGCTTCTGGTGCCGGTGCTCCCGGTATGGCCGAGCTCGAAGCGCAGCTTGCTGCCCTGGGCCGTGGCGAGGAGATTCCCGAGCCGCGCGCATTTGCCGCCCAGCTGGCGAGCAACCTGATTCCGCAGATTGGCGGCGTCAAGGAGGAGGGCTTTACCTCTGAGGAGATGAAGCTACAAAACGAGGGCCGTAAGATCATGCACCTGCCCGAGCTGCGCGTGAACTGCACCTGCGTGCGCGTGCCTGTGCTGCGCTCGCACTCCGAGAGCATTACGCTCGAGTTCGAGCGTGACATTACGGTTGACGAGGCCCGTGTTGCGCTGGCTGCCGCTCCGGGCGTGAAGCTGGTTGACGACATGAGCGCCGAGGATGCGCACGACCGCTTCCCCATGCCGATGGATACGTCCGATCAGGACCTGATTTGGGTCGGTCGCGTGCGCCGCGACATCTCGAACCCGGAGGCCGCGCGTGGCATTACCTTCTGGTGCTGCGGTGACCAAATCCGTAAGGGCGCGGCAACCAACGCCGTCCAGATCGCTAAGCTGCTCTGCGAGTAGTGTGACCTGTCCGGCGGGGGCCGGGCTCAGTTTTCAGAACGTCCTCGACCATGTGTGGCGCCTTGTCCTGCTCCTTCGGAGCCGCGGACAAGGCGCCACACTGGTCTGCGGAGTGTTCTGAAAACTGAGCCCGGCCCCCGCCTGCGGTGACGCTGCTGCAAGCGGCCTGCGATGGGGTCGTTGTTGGTTGAGGCCGCTGGGCTGAT
>CAJLCM010000024.1:0-29959 GCA_905205145.1 uncultured Collinsella sp. | reverse complement strand
GGCACGGAGGAGGAACCGGCGAACTGGGCGTCGGAGTGCATACGGCCCATGGTGTCGGTCATGCCGTAAGAGGCAGGGCCGGCGCCCATGTTGTCCGGGTGCAGGGTGCGGCCAGTGCCGCCACCAGAAGCGACGGAGAAGTACTTCTTGCCAGCCTCGATGCGCTCCTTCTTGTAGGTGCCAGCGACGGGGTGCTGGAAGCGCGTGGGGTTGGTGGAGTTACCGGTGATCGAGATGTCGACGTTCTCGTGCCACATGATGGCAACGCCCTCGCGGACGTCGTCGGAGCCGTAGCAGTTAACGGCAGCGCGGGGACCATCGGAGTAGGGGATGGTCTCGACGACCTTGAGCTCGCCCGTGTAGTAGTCGAACTGGGTCTTCACATAGGTGAAGCCGTTGATGCGGGCGATGATCTGAGCGGCGTCCTTGCCCAGACCGTTGAGGATAACGCGCAGCGGCTTCTTGCGAGCCTTGTTGGCGTTCAGAGCCAGGCCGATAGCGCCCTCAGCGGCAGCGAAGGACTCGTGGCCGGCCAGGAAGGCGAAGCACTCGGTGTCGTCGGAGAGCAGCATAGCGCCCAGGTTGCCGTGGCCCAGACCAACCTTGCGGTCCTCGGCGACGGAGCCGGGAACGGTGAAGGCCTGGATGCCCTCGCCGATGATGGCGGCAGCCTCAGAAGCGGACTTGGCGCCACGCTTGACAGCGAGAGCGCAACCGAGGGTGTAGGCCCACTCGGCGTTCTGGAAGGCGATGGACTGGGTGTTGTTGACGATCTCACGCGGGTTGAAGCCCTTGTCGGTGCAGATCTGCAGAGCTTCCTCGAGGGAGGCGATGCCGTTGTCGGCGAGGCACTTGTTGATCTTGTCAGCGCGGCGCTCGTAACCTTCGAACGTAACAGTCATAGTTATTTCCCTCCCTTTCTACTCGTGAACCGGGAACACGCTGGCGACGGAGTGAGTCTCCTCGTCGGTGCGCGGGTCGATGTACTTGGCAGCGTTCTCCCACTGACCATAGTGGCCCATAGCGCCAGCGATGGCCTCCTCGGGGGTCTTGCCGGCCTTGACGGCGTCGGTGAACTTGCCGAGGTTCAGGAACTCGAATGCGATGATCTCGTTCTTGTCGTTGAGAGCCATGCGGGTGACGTAGCCCTGAGCGAGCTCGAGGTAACGAGCGCCCTTGGCCTTGGTGCCGAACATGGTGCCGACCTGAGAGCGAAGGCCCTTGCCGAGGTCGTCGAGGGAGGCGCCCACGGGCAGGCCGCCCTCGGAGAACGCGGTCTGGCTGCGGCCGTAAACGATCTGCAGGAAGATCTCGCGCATAGCAACGTTGATGGCGTCGCAGACGAGGTCGGTGTTGAGGGCCTCGAGGATGGTCTTACCGGGAAGGATCTCGGAAGCCATGGCGGCAGAGTGGGTCATGCCCGAGCAGCCGATGGTCTCAACGAGGGCCTCCTCGATGATGCCGTCCTTGACGTTCAGCGTGAGCTTGCAGGCGCCCTGCTGAGGTGCGCACCAACCCACACCGTGCGTAAGACCGGAGATGTCGGAAATCTCCTTAGCCTGGACCCACTTGCCCTCCTCGGGGATGGGTGCGGGGCCGTGGTATGCACCCTTGGCAACGGGGCACATGTTCTCCACTTCCTGTGAGTACTGCATGCCTCTCCTCTCTATCGTGTTGGCGTCCCGTCTGGGGGCCGTGGCTGGCGATTGCCGGGCGACCCTTCGAAAGGGACATGACATGCAGCCCCTATAATACCGCGAAATGCACGGAATATTCGGCGAACGGCTCAGTTTTCGTAGCGAGAAGTCCGGAAGTTTTAATTGAAACGGTTTAACTCTATGTTCTGTGGTCGCGAACTTCCGTAGAGGGGGTCCGTCTTTGGCAAGCTTTTGGGCAGCTCTTGTAAGCGTTGCGGGGGTTGACCTGTTGCAACGGTGCCGTTCGCCGCCTGATTACTGCCTTTGGCCGCGCGAGTGTATTGTTTTGCGTGAATGTTTTGATGGCACGCTTCAATCGTGCTGTATTGGATGGCAAGCAGATCCCGGCGAAGGGAGCGCCATGCAGCGCGTTTGGAGAACGGTTACCGGCTTTTACCATGTCTGTGCCCGCGGTACGGGCAAGCAGCTCATCTTTGAGGGCGATGAAGACCGGTGGGAGTTCTTGGAGCTGATGCGTGAGTGCTGCCGCAAGGCGGGCGTGACGGTTATCGCCTGGTGCCTTATGGGCAATCACGTGCGTCTGGTGCTTGCAGATTACGAGGACGCGATGAGCGCGGCGATGCACCGGCTGCTTTTGACGTACGCGCGGCGGTTCAATAAACGCACGGGGCGCACAGGGCATCTGTTCCAGAACCGTTTTGACCGGCGCTCGCTCGATACCGACTGGCAGGTGATGGAGGCTATTCGCTCCGTTCACGCCGATCCGCAGGAGGCGGGCATGAGCCTAATCGAGCGTTACCCCTGGAGCAGCTTTGCGGAGCATCTGCGCGCTTACGACAGTGATGCGGCAGATGCCACGAGGGGATTTTCCGATCCTTCTTGCGTGCTTGAGCTTTTTGGTTCTGCCGAGGCCTTTGCTGCCTATTCGCTTTCGACGCCCGACAGCGGCGAACCGGCGCTGCGCGATATGAAAGAGACGGAGTGGGAACGCCACGCCTTTGCCAACAAGTTGGCGAAGGAGCTAGGGGTTCCGCTCAACGGGGTTAAAACTGTACCGCCGGCGCAGCGCGATACCGTTATTGTTGGATTGAACAATGCCGGCTTTACAGTGCGTCAGATTGAGCGGTATACCGGGATTGGCAAAAGTACCGTCTCTCGTATCGTGCGCGCCCGCGCGCGAACGGCGATGCGGGCTGGCGGAAACGTGATGTAGGGTCGCCTGTTCACCGCAGCTGGGGTCGTCCATACGCCGCAACCAGCGTTCAAAAGCTTGGTACGGTAACTGCACTTCTTAATATGCATAGAACAATCGTCATCTTGCATAAAATAACAGCTCAGTCCGGGTTTGCCCGTGCCTACCCCCGTCTGCGCCGTGCAAAAAACGGAGTTTTCAGCATCGTGGTGCTGTCGGCACTGCCACAATCTTGCAACACACGGGCCCCTAAGCTATTGATCCCTGCCGTTGCACCCCCGGAGTATGTGCCTGCGTCCCGTCAGACCGCGATGTCTGGTCTAAAACACAATATTTATGCGCCTGGAGACGTTGATTAACGCTTCCGATGCGTATGCACACAGCTTGGCGTGCTGAATACTCGCAAAAATGCACGCAGCATCCTATGGGACCCTTCTGCGGCAGGCGCGAAGCGAGTCGGAGCTCAGCAGAACGGGGCTTGGCGCATTGCTTGGCGGGTCCGGGGCCCTGCCGCAGGCCTTTGGTGCTGTGGAAAACGCCCGTGTTCGCGTCTGCTGTGTGGTAAATGACAGACGGAGCGCCGGACGCGCGGACTTCGTGCGTCCGGCGCTCATTAGGAAAAACAGAGCCGCCCGTATCGGGCGGCTCGGCAATCAAAAACCTTGGATTCGGGGTATACGCTACTGGTTAGTTTACCCCTCGAGCATGCCGTCGAGGGTGCGCCAGGCGAGCTCGGCGCATTTGACGCGGGCGGGCATGTGCGAGATGTCCTGGAGCTGGGCAGCCTCGTCCAGGTCTTCCAGGTCTTCCTCGGAGAGCTGTTCGCCGCGGATCATGGCGAGGAAGAGCCCCGCCAGGCGGCGCGCCTCCTCGACCGTCTCGCCGGTGATGAGGTCGGCCATGATGTCGGCGCTGGCCTGGCTGATGGCGCAGCCATGACCGGTAAAGGAGGCCTCCTCGATCACGCCGTTCTCGACGCGCAGCTGCAAGGTGAGTTCGTCACCGCAGCTGGGGTTGATGCCGTCGTGCTCGTGCGTGGGAGCGTCCATCTCGTACTTATAGTCGGGGTGCGAGTTGTGCTCCATAAATGTGGTGGAGGTGTACAGATTACCCATTGAACGTGCTCCAAACGTGATGCAGACCGGCGATGAACTTGTCAATGTCGGCCTTGTCGTTGTAGAAGGCCACGCTGGCGCGGCAGCAGGCAAGGTTCTCGACGCCCAGCCAGGTGAGCAGCGGCTGTGCGCAGTGGTGACCGGCGCGGATGCAGACGCCGTCCATGTCCATGATGCTCGCGACATCGTGCGGGTGGATACCCTTGACGTTAAAGCTCACGACGCCATGGTGATTGTCCCAATAGATGGAGCCGATAATCTGGACAAAGTCGAGCTGCATGAGTTCGCCCATCAGGTAGTGGACGAGTGCCTGCTCGCGTGCCTGGATGTTTTCGTAGCCCACGGTGTTAACCAGGTAGTCAAGCGCCGCGCCCGTGGCGAAGATGCCGGCGGCGTCCTGCGTGCCGGCCTCGAACTTCTCGGGGACGGGCGCCCAGACGGCGTCCTGCTCGGTGACCGAGTCGATCATCTCGCCGCCGGTAAGCATGGGCGGCATGGCGTTGAGCAGGTCCATCTTGCCCCACAGCACGCCGATGCCCGTGGGGCCCATGGCCTTGTGCGCGCTAAAGGCAAAGAAATCGGCTCCAAGGTCGGCCACATCGACCGGCATGTGCGGCAGCGACTGCGCGCCGTCGACGACCAGATAGCCGCCGTACTTGTGCACGAGCTTGCCGAGGTTCTTGACCGGGTTCTCAACGCCCAGGACGTTAGAGACCTGACCCACGGCCAAGATCTTGGTCTTGGGGCCCACCTTGGCAAGAACTTCCTCGGTGGTGAGCTGGCCGGTCTTGGTGGGGTAGAGGTAGACGAGCTTGGCGCCGGTCTCACGGCAGACCTGCTGCCACGGAATCAGGTTGGAGTGGTGCTCCATGATGGTGATGACGACCTCGTCGCCCGGTTCGAGGACCGTGGGCGCAAAGCTCTTGGCGACCAGGTTGAGCGACTCGCTCGTGTTGCGGGTGAAGACGACCTCGTTGGCCTGGGGGGCGCCGATGACGTCGGCGATCTGCTGACGCACCTTTGCGATGGCCTCGGTGGCCTCGACGGACAGCGAGTACAGGCCGCGCAGGGGGTTGGCGTTCATGCGCTGGTAGAAGTCACGCTCGGCGTCGAGCACGCAGGCGGGGCGCTGCGCGGTGGCCGCGTTATCGAGGAAGGCGATCTCGGGGTGCTGCTGGAACAGCGGGAACTGCGCCTTGTAGGGATTGGTCTCGATGTCGACGGTAGGCCAGCCGCGCGAGGCCTCGTCGCTGGCGTCGAGTTCCATGGGCTCGGGGGCAGTACAGGTATCGCATTTAACGTGCTCGGTGTCGATCATGCGAGCTCCTCCTCAAAGTTATCGATCAAGTTGTTGCCCAGGCGGACGACGGCGGCGCGGGTGCGCTCATCGGTGGCGGAAAGCGCAGCGTCCTCCAGCTTGGCGCGGATGAACAGGTCCTCGGCGGCGTTTTGGTCAAGGCCGCGGCAGGCGAGGTAGAACAGCTGCTCGTCGCGGACGTGGCCGATGGTGGCGCCGTGGTTGCCAGCGACGTCGTCCTCGTCGCAGAGGATGACGGGGACGGTTTTGTTGTCGACGCCCTTGTTGGCGAGCAGCACGGTCTCGCGCTCGGTGCCGGTTGCGCCCTTGCAGCCGTGCACGAGGTCGATGGTGCCGCGGTAGACCTTCTTGGACGTGCCAGTCAGCACGCCGTTGGCGTCGATCTCGCACTCGGTCTTACGACCGCGGTGGCGCAGCTCGTAGTTAAAGTCGCGCACCTGTTCGCGGGCACCTAGGTAATCGGTATCGATGGTCACCTTGGCGGAGTCGCCCAGCAGATCGCCGGCGAGGCCGGTGGCGCTGGCACCGGCACCCAGGACGGTGTGCTGCACGTTGACGCGCGCGCCCTCGTCTAGGAATAGACCGGTGTCATCGAGTGCGATCCAGCTGTCATCGAGCGTCTGTGTGCAGGTCACGTTGACGGTGGCGTACTCGTGAGCGCACACGCGCAGCACGGAGCCCACGACGCCTTGGCCGCTGACGGGGGAGTCCAGGGCTAGAGCGAGGTCGAGCGTCGACTGGGGACGGGCGACGACGTCGATGGCGGCGATGGCCGCGGCGGCATCGACAGCGCTCACGCGCACGGTAACCGTAGCGTGCTTGTATGCGGGCACATCGATAACGACGCGCTTGGTGGCGTGGTCGGCCAGGTAGGTGTAGGCAGCCTCGCCCATGCCAGTCTCGAAGGCCTCGGCAGGGGAGAGCTCCTCCTCGAGCTTGATGGCGCCGGCCTGGTAGATGGAGGTGGCGGGCACGTCGAGCTCGGTCTCGGGCGTGATGCGGGCGCGGTCGGCGTCGCCGCCGGGGGCGGAGGCGCGGCGCTCGGGGAAGCGCTCGGCCATGGTGTCCATGGCGGCTTCGAACGCGTCTGCCACGCCAGTAAACTGCTCGTCCAAGCCCTCGACCTCAACGGCCTCGGTGGGAGCGGCGGCAAGCTCGTCAGAGAGCTCGAGCTTGGTCTGGTTCATCTTGAGCCAACCCCAAGTGGCAGCCGGCATCGCATTGACCTGCTCAAGGGTGGTAGCAGCGGTGTTGGTGGTCTGTTTCATTATCCGATCGCTCCTTCCATCTCGAGCTTGATCAGGTTGTTCATCTCGACGGCATACTCCAACGGCAGCTCCTTGGAGACCGGGTTGGCAAAGCCGTTGACGATCATGGTGCGGGCCTCTTCCTCCGAGATGCCGCGGCTCATCAGGTAGAACACCTTGTCGTCGCCGATGCGGCCGATGGTGGCCTCGTGGCCGATGTCGACGTTCTTGGCGCGGATGTCCATGGCCGGGATGGTGTCGGATCGGCTCTGGTCGTCGAGCATGAGCGACTGGCAGCTCACAGTTGCCTTGGAGCCCTCGGCCTTGGGCGTCGCCACAATAGAGCTGCGGAAGGTCTGAATGCCGCCGCTCTTGGAGATGCCCTTGGTCTCGACGGTTGCCGAGGTCTCAGGCGCGTTGAGCACGACCTTGCAGCCGGTGTCGAGGTTCTGCCCGGCGCCGGCAAAGGTGATGCCGGTAAAGCTCGAGCGGGCGCGGCGGCCGTTGAGCACGCTCATGGGGTAGAGGTAGCCCACGTGGCTGCCGAAGGAGCCGCTGATCCACTCGATGTCGCCGTCCTCGTCCACGCGCGCACGCTTGGTGTTGAGGTTGTACATGTTCTTGGACCAGTTCTCGATGGTCGAGTAGCGCAGGTGCGCACGCTTACCCACAAAGAGCTCGACAGCGCCGGCGTGGAGGTTGGCCACGTTGTACTTGGGCGCCGAGCAACCCTCGATAAAGTGCAGGTCGGCATCGTCCTCGACGATGATGAGCGTGTGCTCAAACTGGCCGGCGCCCTTGGCGTTAAGGCGGAAGTAGCTCTGCAGCGGAAAATCGAGCTTGGTGCCCTTGGGCACGTAGACAAACGAGCCGCCCGACCACACGGCGCCGTGCAGGGCCGCAAACTTGTGGTCGGTGGGCGGGATGAGCGTCATAAACTTCTCGTGGATGAGTGGCTCCCACTGCGGGTCGTGCAGGGCCTCCTCGATGCCGGAGTAGACGATGCCCATCTTGGACGCCGTATCCTGCATGTTGTGGTAGACCAGCTCGGAGTCGTACTGAGCGCCGACGCCTGCCAGGTAGCTGCGCTCGGCCTCGGGGATGCCCAGGCGCTCAAAGGTGTTCTTGATGTCGTCGGGCACCGACTCCCAGTCGTGCTTTTGGTCGGTGTTGGGCTTGACGTAAGTGACGATGTTGTCCATGTCCAGGCCCTCGATGGAGGGGCCCCACGTCGGGTCGGGAAAACGGTTGAAGATCTCGAGGGACTTTAAGCGCAGGTCGAGCATCCACTGCGGCTCGTCCTTTTTGGCGCTGATCTCGCGCACGATGTCGGGCGTGATGCCGGCGTCGAGGCGCTCGAATCCCTCCTCGCCATAGGTGAAGTCGTAGAGGCTGCGGTCGATGTCCGCGACCTCGGTGCGGTTCTTGGTCATTGCGTCGCCCCTTTACGCCTGCTGCTCGGCAGCGGCGGCCTCGGCCTGGGTGCGCTGCTCGGCGGCCTCGCGCTCGAAGGTCTCAAAGCCGTTCTTGTCGATCCAGGGGATCAGCGAAGCGTCGTCCTCGCGCACGATATGACCCTTGACCATAACGTGGACGCGGTCGACATCCAGGTGCTCCAGGATGCGTGTGTTGTGCGTGATGATGAGCATGGAGCCGTCGCAGCTCTTGCGGTAGGCGTCCATGCCGTGGCTGACGGTGGACAGGGCGTCGACGTCCAGGCCGGAGTCGGTTTCGTCCAGGATGGCGAGTTTGGGCTGCAGCAGCAGAAGCTGGAGCATTTCGACCTTCTTCTTCTCGCCGCCCGAGAAGCCTACGCCCAGCTCGCGGTTGAGGTAGGCGGTATCCATGTTGAGCTCGGCCGCGAGCTCCTTCACGCGGCGGCGGAACTCCTTACCCTTCATCTCCAGGCCGGGGCGGCCGGCGATGCTGGCGCGCAAAAAGCTCGACAGCGGCACGCCAGGGATCTCGACCGGTGCCTGGAAGCTCAGGAACAGGCCGGCGCGCGAGCGCTTGTCGGTGGTGAGCTCGGTGATGTCCTGGCCGTCAAAGACGATGCGGCCGTCGTTGACGGTATAGACGGGGTCGCCCATGACCAGGTGGCCGAGGGTAGACTTGCCAGCGCCGTTGGGACCCATCAACACGTGGGTCTCGCCGGCGGCGACGTTGAGGTTGACGTTGTGGAGGATGGTCTTCTCGTCCACGGAGGCGGTGAGACCTTCGATGGAAAGCAGCGGATTTGCGCTCATGCTGTCCCTCTCTGTATATGGTGTACTCATAGGTGTACTAAACCCTAGGAATCTTCTCGGAATAAAGTTACTATGGGTTCGGCGTTAGTCAAGGGAAAACCCGACTAATCCACTCGACTTTTCAGATGTGGGACAAAATCAACAGTAGTGTTTGTCCCACAGACTTTAAGATTTGGGACAAATACTTTTGATTATTTAGTCCCATGCGCGATGGGAGGGTAGGTATGCTCATTTCTTCTAAGGGCCGCTATGCCCTCCGGTTGATGATCTATATCGCGGCGCTCGGTGACGCCGAGGGCAAGATCGCCTTGCGCGAGGTGGCCGACCGCGAACATATCTCGCAAAAGTACTTGGAGCAGCTGGTTCGCCCGCTCATGAAGGCGGGCCTGCTTAAGAGCGTGCGCGGCAAGGGCGGCGGCTACATGATGGCCAAGGACCCGGCCGAGGTGCGCGCCGGCGATATCCTGCGTGCCGTCGAGGGCAGCACGGCCCCGGTGGCGTGCGATGGCATCGACAACAGCTGCACCCGCAGCGACCTGTGCTCCACCGTCAAGTTCTGGCGTGGCCTTGACGAGGTCATCGAGAACTATGTCGACGGCGTGACGTTGGCCGACCTGGCCGCCGTCCCCGAGATCAACTTTGACATTAAGCTGTAGGGCTGCAAATGGCATCTCTTGACAAGGTGTACAAACAAATCGAAGTTTTTGCTCGGGAATGTGACGCCGAGAAGGTTGTGCTGTTTGGTTCTCGTGCTCGAGGCGACAACTTACCCAAGAGCGATATTGACATCGCCGTAGCAGGTTGTCGGGATTTCAGCCGTTTCTCATATTTGATCGAGGAGCGTCTTGATACTCTTTTAGATGTAGATATCGTCAATCTCGACGAGTCCTTGTCGCAGCAACTGCTCGATGAAATTGCCAGGGATGGTGTGATTCTGTATGAAAAAATATGAGAACTTTGCCAGTGCCTTGGCGAATCTTGAGGATGCGCCCAACCAGGATCTCAACAATGATTTTGTTCAGAGTGGATTGATTAATAAGTTCAATCTTCAATTTGAACTGAGCTGGAAGCTCCTTAAGCGTCTGCTCGAGTATGAGGGCGCCACGCTTGCCGCGTCGGGGTCTCCTCGTGCCATCTTGAAGGAGTCGTACCGATTCTACGACTTTATTGATGAGGCGGCCTGGCTAGATATGCTCAGAGACCGCAATACGAACGTCCATATCTATGACAACAAGCTCGCTCAAGATTTGATTCAGCGCATCTTGAACGTCTATATTCCCGCTTTCTGTCAGTTGAGGGACGGGCTGATGGAGCGATACGGCGAGCTTCTGATGGCGCCCGACGACCAGTTTGTTTAATTCCTTAAGATTTCGCGGAGGGTTGTTGCCGTTTACCGAGGGGTTGTTGTGTAACAACGGGCGAGCTGCAATACTTATTTTTATCTTTGCAAACTGAACTTTAACTACACCAATGCAGGGAGGATCTTATGCAGCCCAAGCATTCTGCTATTGTCGCGGGCCTGACGCTGGCGCTTTCGTTTGGCGCCGTTTCCGCGCCGGCACCCGCCGCTGCCGAGGAGCCCACGCCGGGCGTTGCCTCGGATGCCACCGATATCGATAAGGGCCTTTACACCCAGCAGTCCTTCTCGGGCGTGCTGAGGTCGGTTCAGGGCGTTTCGTTTGTCAACGTGACTCCCGAGATGAAGTACTTTACCAAGTACGAGAGCCATGGTAACTACAACCAGGGATTTTCGTATGGTGACGGCTATAACGCACTGGGCTATTACCAGTTCGACCGCCGTTGGTCGCTCATTCCGTTTATGAAGCAGGCCTACAACTACAACCCCGAAAAATACAGCATGCTCAAGGATGCGATTGATCGCGGCAGCGAGATTTCCAACACGAGCAATGCCATGTACGAGAACGGCCAGCTCACCGAGCTGGGCCATATCGCGCAGGATGCCTTCCAAGGTGCGTACAACACCGATCCTGTTGAGTTCTCAGCACTTCAAGATGCCTATGCGTACAACTCGTACTATGCGGTGACCGAGGCGTGGCTCAAGAGCGGCCTTGGTATTGATATTTCGGGCCGTGCCGATTGCGTCAAGGGCATGGTGTGGAGCATCACCAACATGTGCGGCACCGGTGGCTGCAGGGACTTCTTCCGCTGGGCGAATCTTTCCAACGATATGTCCGACCGCGAGTTTGTGACGGCGCTCTCCAATAGTGTGGTTAACAATGTCGCCACTAAGTTTGCGAGCCAGCCCCAGTATCATGAGGGCTGGAAGAACCGCTACCGCAACGAGCTGAAGGACTGCTTGGCTTATATCGCCGAGGATGAGGCTGCCGCTGCGACGCCTGTGCAGCCCGAGCCTACGCCGGCGCCCTCGCCGACACCTGATTCGAATGACGGCTCGAGTGACGATGTCAACAATGACAGGATGGATGCGCCCTCGACCGATGCTGACGGTAATGGCTCTGCTGGTGGCGCTACCAACGACGGCTCTACCTCGAACGGCTCCGATTCGAACGGCTCTGCTGCGGGCGATTCGTCTTCAAGCTCTGCCGGCAATACGGACAGCGACGCTTCTGGTTCGACCGACGCTGACACCTCTAACTCATCTACCGGCTCGAGCGATTCGTCCGTTGACACCGGCTCTAACAACGGCTCCGGCTCTGACGCAACCCCTGATTCCGATGCTTCCAAGGACGACTCGAATAAGGCGCCGGACGCTCCCGTTGCTTCGCCGGACAAGAAGCCTTCTTTCTCCGAGCAGCTTGGTTCTACGCTGGGTTCTTCGCTGATGGCTGGCGTCAATAACGGCTCGGCCCAGAACAAGGACAACTCTGATCAGGCTTCCACGGAAAAGACCGAGGCCGCAAAGGGCGACTCCAAGGACAAGGCTTCCGAGAAGGCTGAATCCGATAAGGGTTCTAGCTCTGAGGAGAAGGACGACAAATCCGCTCAGAAGAAGGACGAGAGCAAGACCGAGGGCGAAAAGAAACAGCCCGAAGACGACGACAAGAGCGGTGCTGACAACCAGGTCCAAGAGCAAAATGACTCCAAGACGGTGACCACTACAACCACGACGACTACAACGACCAAGTCATCTGGCGGTAACATGCCCAAGACGGGCGACCTTATCGTTATGGCGAGCCTTGCCAGTGCAAGCTTGGCCACACTGGGCGCTACGTCTATCGTAAGTGGTAAGCATAAGCTCGATCAGCAGAAGAAAGCTTCTGGGGAGGACGGCTCGGAGGAGTAGCCTCTCGGTTGCTTGATAATTAAAGAGTCGGGACGGGGTCCAGTGCGAATGCATCGGGCCCCGTTTTGTTGTGCAACGATTAGTTGTGCCCCCTCACGCCTCTTGTTGCTACCGTTTCCCGATATGATCGCGCGGCGACATCGGTACGCGCGAGGCGGTCATTACAATTGGCATCGTGTTGCGATTTAGGGGGAACGTTTTGGTGTCTGAACAGGCAAATAATGGTTGTACTGCCGGCTTTGGCGTGCGTTTGATCGGCTGTGCCGACGATGCGGCTTTGCCCATTGGCATGCACGACTATGCGGAGGCTCTTGGTTGCTGCACGCTGGTCGACAAGACCATGTTTATTGCCGATGTGTTGGACTGCGACGCGTCCGTTGTGGTGTGCTGTCGACCCGAGGGTTTTGGCAAGAGCATGAACCTGTCGATGCTCAGGGCTTTTCTGGAGCGTCCAGCGGTCGGTCGCGCTGGTCAGCTTTTGTTTGCCGATGCTCAGATTTGGGATGCGGACGGCGGGCGCTATCGGGATGAGTACGCTTGCTATCCGGTGATATCGCTGGACTTTTCTGGCGCTGCGAGGCGTGGCACCGATGTTGCCGACGTCGTGCGCGATGCTCTTTCGGACGAGTGCGCTCGCCTGCTGGCGCTTTTGGAGGCTCCGGATTTAGCTCGAGACAAGGTACGTCACATCGAACGCGTTGCGCGTGGCGCGGCGAGCGAGGATGAGGTTGACTCGGTGCTCGGTGTGCTCATTGAGCTGCTGGAGATGGCCTGCGATGGGCAGGTTGTATTGCTCGTTGATGGGTACGATGCGGCGTGGTCTCGCCGTGCGAGCGCGAGGGACGTTTCCGTAGCCGGTCCGGCGGAGCTGCTCGATCGCGTGCTGTTCGACGCCATTGCCACTGCGCGCGATTCGTTGCGGCTGACGTGTCTGATGGGGGAGCGTCCCAGTCCTGCCGAAGCGGCGCTTTCTTCGCGCGGCTGCTCGTATTGTCTGACTACGCCGCTGTCGGCGTGGTGTGACCGATGTTTCGGTTTTTCGGATGCCGAGGTCGAGGCTTTTTTGAATCATGCTGGGCGCGAGGAATACCTGGATGATGCGCGTGAATGGCTCGAGGGGTATCGGTTTGGCAGGGCCTATTGCTCGAGTCCAGAGCGTGTGATCGGTTTTCTGGGCCGAGGCTGCACGGCGCCTGTGCGTGCCGATCTGTATGGATATGCCGATTGCCTGAGTAGGGTAGTTGCCGGGTGGAATCTCGACCGCCTTTCGGTCTTGTTTGATTTGCTCGAGGCCCATGGGTGCGTTGATGTCCCGCTTTGTTTGGGCGCTGCGGGTCCAGAGGCCTCGTCTGATGATGGCCTGTGGACGGCGCTGTATCTGTCCGGTTTTCTCACGACGGATATGACGGAGGAGCCTGAGCATGGTAGTCATCTCCGTGCTCTGCGGCTGCCCAATAACGAGCTTCGCCAGGCCTTGCGTCTGGTGATTGTTGAGTGGTTTGAGTGTGCTGCCGAAGATATTCGAGACGTCGATGCGTTTCGCGACGGGTTGTGCCGTGGGGACGAGGATACGGTGAGGCGGGCGCTAAGCCGCATCCTGGGAGATGCGGGAATCGGTGCGACCGACCCAGATGCGCCGCTGCCATATCATCTACTCTTGCAGGGGCTCTGCTTTGGCTTGCCGGGCTATGCCAATCCTGCCTCGAGGCGAAAGTGTGGCGCGGGTCGCTGGGACATCCAGGTTTTTCCTACGGGCGCCGTGTTCGACATAGCCGATACGATCGGTATGCTCGATGAACGTCCGCTGATAACGATCAACATGATGTATGACCCCGGTGTGGATGCGCTGGGCCTGGAATTGCTGGCCGTGCAGGCGCTGCTCGACATAGAGCGCGACGGCATCGACGAAATCCGTGTGCCGCGACCCGGCGTTGGCCGCATGCGCTGGGGCTTTGGCTTTGACGGGCAGCGTGTGTCCGTGGTGTGCCAGCGGTTATAGGGGATGACGAAAGCCCTTTACTACTCCGTGTCCTTCATGGGCGGCATGGGCTTCCAGTCGGGGTCCTTGATGATCTTGCGGGCGTCCTTCATGCCGCGGCGCAGCGCCGGAATGCCGGTCTTAAAGCACTTATCGACCGCAGCCAGGCGAATGAATTCCTTGCAGAAGGTCGCGGCATTGCCCAGGCGGAACAGCATGGGGTGGTAGTCACCGTAGATCTGCATATAGCGAGCGAGGAAGCCTCGGTTGCGCATGATGTAGTAGCGGTTGGTGTCGCTCGTAGAGTTGAGCTGGCGTTTGCCGGCGATATCCCAGTTAGAGACGGCGCGGGCGCGCTTGAGAACCACGTCGGCAACAACGACGGCGGGGAAGTGTTGGCTGGCTACGTAGCCGTAGCAGGCATCGTCGCCGTAGATAAAGAATCGCGCATCGGGCAGGCCGATCTTATCGACCACGCGGCGCGAGAACATGCCGCCCTCAAAGCATAGCTGGTTCATGGCGCGGTAGCCCTCGGGTCCCAGGTCCCACTTGGCGACAGGGTTGGGAATGCCGAGTGAAAGGATGAGTTGGTATTGCCAAAAGAAGGCGCCGCCGTCAAAGTCCAGGCGCGAACCCTGGATGACATCGTAGCGGTCGGTCCACTTGGCAAGACGCTCGATGCCTTCGGGGATGACGAGCACGTCGTCGTCCATCACCCAGAACCACTGGGCGCCCAGGTCGTAGGCGCATTTGGTGCCGGCGGAGAAGCCGCCCGCACCGCCGCCGTTTTCGAGCTGCGGGGCGTAGATGACACGGTCGGTGCCGCCCTGCGCGTCGGGCTGCTCGGTGTCGATGCCCCACAGGTTGGCCAGGCGCTCGTTGAATGCGGTGCACATGGCCTCGGTCTCGCGCGAATTCTCGTTATCGACAATCACGATGCGCCAGGGCGTTGCCGTGAGCTTGGTCATAGAGTCGAACAAGTTGGCCAGGAGTTCCTGGCGCTTGTACGTAACGACGACAATGGCGAGCTTATCGATGGGAGCGGGAGGGGTTGAAGGCATGAGGCAATATATCCTTTCACGCGCGGCGGGCGAGTGCTGCGCGGAAGCTATCGAATTCGTCCTTGAGACTGTCCTATTGTAAAGGCTCGGCGCACCTTGACGGCAAGCTTTGAATAAAACGCAGGAACCTGCCACGGCTGTAGCGGCTTTAGCGTCTGACGGCAGCGTGTCTATTGCCGCTTGAGCTTGCGAGCGATAAGACTTCTGGCTGCGTCGATGGTGAGAAGCGTCAGGGCAAAGACGATGCTAATGACGGTACCCGTGACGATGTATATAGCTACCGGGCTGTTTTGGCTGACCAGTATGTTTGCGAGCAACGTATTGAAGACGGGACGCCACAGGCTACTGGTGAGCGACTGCATCACATAGAAACCAAGCGTGGCGGTCGATAAGGTGACGATGACACCTGCAGTCCGCGGATTGCCTGAGGCACTGCGTCGGGTTGCCGCAAAGAGCAAGGAGGCGGCAGCGAGAGCAAACGAGATCAGCGAGGTCGATTTGTAGGAGAGGACTGCCATCGCCGTGAGGTTGCCGGTGTAGGAGAGTGCTCCTTCCAGGATGGTGGCGAGCACCAAAACCGCTGCGAGCGACCGCATGCCCAAGGCGCCCGCCCTGTCCGAATCCATGACATCGGTTACGTCGCGGAGCAGCCCGCCGATCAAAAACGCGATTACGTACGTGGCAGCGCTCATGAGCTTCTGCAGCCAAGAAAACTCACCGCCGCTTGTCGCACTCATGGCGGCTAAATACCCGTTAACAACAAATGCGAGGATGCCAACGGCGATGACCGTCGTCGTGTAGGTTTTCTGGGGGAGTCGACTCTTAGCCAGTCCAAAGCATGGCGCCATGAAGACCGTGGCGGCATAGACCCAGATAAACTCAAGGCCTAGCGTGTACCAGTACTGCGTGTTGAGGGTAACGTCGGGAATGGGGGAGACGACCGTGGACCACGCGAGCGCCACGAGGCAATAAAACGCAGTGGGCATAACGACCTTGCCCAGGCGCTGCGCCGTCCGTTGCATTTGCGACTTCCACGTTGCCCCACCGTCCCAAGCACTCGCGGCCGAGGCGATGAGAAAATAGCCCGAGATCATAAAGAAGACCTCGTTGGCCCAGCAGCCAAGCAGGTTAATAAAACCGAGAATGCCGGAATAGGGGAAGACGGCAAGCGGTGCGTATTCCGGCATGCCGGCGCAGACTGCCTGGAAGGCCCACTGGAAGGTGTGGAAAATCGCGATTCCGGCGACCGCGACGAGGCGCAGCGCTTCGATAGATATATTTCGTGCGGCTTTGGGCTGCATGTCTTCCTTTCGTCTCCGTGCGCTCCATGGGCTCCATAGATTATATAAACGCCCGTCGGCGCGCCGACCCTTTGATACCATGAAACGACAGGTATTTCCTAAGGAGCACATTTGTCTACTAACGTCTTTGGCAGCCCTGTTCTGTCGCTGCTTATCCCCATCTATAACGTTCAGCGCTACCTGCGCGAGTGTCTCGATTCCGCCGTGGCGCAGACGCTCAAGGACATCGAGATCATCTGCATCAACGACGGCTCCACCGATAGTTCGCCGGATATCATCCGCGAGTACATGGAGCGCGACCCCCGTGTAAAGATGGTCGATAAGGCCAACAGCGGCTACGGCGACTCGATGAACCGCGGCCTGGAGATGGCGCGAGGCGAGTACGTGGGCATCCTGGAGTCCGATGACTTTATGGCGCCCGACGCGCTGGAGAAGCTTGTGTCGGCGGCGGAGGGCTGCAACGCCGACTTTGCGAAGGCGAACTTTGATTTCTACTGGTCTAAGCCCGAGGAGCGCCGTTCGCTGCACGAGATGTTTAAGCCCAAGGACTGCGGCAAGCCGGTGCACCCGAGCGACACGACACAGTTCTTTAAGCAAAAGCCCTCGATTTGGTCGGCCGTCTACCGCCGTGATTTTCTCGAGCGCAACGGCATCAAGTTCATGCCGACCCCGGGTGCCTCCTTTCAGGACACGTCGTTTGCCTTTAAGGTGATCTCGTGCGCCGATAAGGCCGTCTACCTGCACGATGCCGTGCTTTCGTATCGCCAGGACAACGAGAGCTCGTCGGTCAATTCTTCTGCCAAGGTTTTTTGCGTCAATGCCGAGTATGCCGAGATCGAGCGCTGGATCCGAGAGGATTATGCCCGTAATCACGCAAGCGATGACGTCGCGCGCATGCTCAAGTTCAATCAGGTCATTAAGTACGATTCGTACATGTGGAACTACGTGCGTTTGGCGCCCGAGTTCTATAAGGAGTTCCTGGTTCAGATGGCCAAGGAGTTCCAAGCGGCCTTGGACGCCGGGGACTTTTCGCTTGACGACCTCAAGCCGTGGAAGCGCGCAAATCTCGCTGCCATCCTCAAAGATCCTGAGGGCTGGGTTGACGAGCATCCGAGTTTTGCGACGGATGGTGCCTTGGGGCGTGCTAAGTATTACGCCTCGGTTGGAGGCCCAGGCGTGGTCGCCGCTTTCCTCATCGAATCGCTGAGGGGGTAGGTCGACATGGGAGAGACTTTGACCCCCAAAGCGACCATTGTCGTTCCCGTCTACAATTCGTCGCGCTCCATTCAGCGATGCCTCGATTCGCTGTTGGCCCAGTCCGAGCGCTCGATTCAGGTTGTCTGCGTCAACGACGGTTCGACCGATGATTCGTTGAACGTGTTGTGCCAGATTGCGCAGGCCGACGATCGCGTTCTGGTGATTGACCAGGAAAACGCGGGCGTCTCGTGTGCTCGAAATGCGGGTATCGATGCCGCCGAGGGCGAGACCGTCTTTTTTGTGGACGCCGACGATTACATCGATGCCCAGACGGTCGAGCGCGTGCTGCATGCCATGGAGTCTGCGGATGCCGAGGCCGCCGTTTTTGGCGGCGCCTGTGAACCTGCCGATGCTGCCCCCAAACGCGTCCAGCAACTCATGAGCCCCAAAGCTGGTACCTTCGGCGCCCGTGATCCCCAACTGCTGTTCCA
The DNA here is from genome assembly GCA_905205145.1 of uncultured Collinsella sp. GTDB lineage: Bacteria > Actinomycetota > Coriobacteriia > Coriobacteriales > Coriobacteriaceae > Collinsella. The sequence continues at coordinate 11,890 of CAJLCM010000024.1, read as the reverse complement.
TTCGAATACGCAGCCCTATGCCTGCCGTGCGGCTTTTTCGCGCGAGCTGCTCAATCGCGAAGGCATTCGCTTCGCCCCCGGTTTGGCTTTGGGCGAGGACGTCGTCTTCCAATTTGCGGCTTATGCGCTTGCCCACAGGACCGTCGTCATGCCGGACAAGTTCTACCACTACGTGATGGAGAGCGAATCGGCGACGCACGAGTTCAACAGTGTCGAGGCTCGCGCCAAAAAGCTCGATGCCCATATGAGAATGCTCGAGGAGGTCTTGGAGGACTGGGCGGGCTACGGTCTTATGGACCTGTGTCCCGGCGAGCTGATCACCTGGTTCCTGGACCTTATCGTGTTTGATTTGGCGCGCTTGGATTCCGATGACTTCCATCGCGTGGCGGCTCGCGTCAACATGGACCTCACGACGTTTTTGGGAACGGAGTGGGCGGATATGCCTGCTAAGGGCGCCGTTCGCCGTGTTGCCCACAAGCTCGTTGCGGCGACCCCGGGCGTTTCGATGGCAGATGCCACGCTGTTCTATCTTTCGACTCGCGGTCTCAAAGCCTGCCTGGAGCGCTTTATATAATTCCAAGCGCTGCCGCCCGCCGCAACCCGGCTGCTAAAATAACCCTGTTACACGCTATTCAACAGGAGGTTCTCTTGCAGAACTCTGATACCCCTAAAGTTTCGCTGCTTGTTCCCATTTGCAATGTCGAACGCTACCTGCGCGAGTGCCTCGATTCTGCCGTGACTCAGACGCTCAAGGACATCGAGATCATCTGCATTAACGACGGGTCGACCGACAGCTCGCCGGCGATTATCCGCGAGTACATGGAGCGCGACTCCCGTGTCAAGATGATCGACAAAGCCAACAGCGGCTACGGCGACTCGATGAACCGCGGCCTGGAGATGGCGCGCGGTGAGCACGTGGGCATCCTTGAGTCCGACGACTTTATGTTTGAGGATTCGCTCCAAAAGCTGGTCGCCAAGGCCGATGCTGAGCATGCCGATGTGGTGAAGGGCGACTTTTACCTGTATTGGTCCACGCCCAGCGAGCGCCGTGAGCTGTTTGGGATCATCGACGAGCATATGACGGGCGCCGCGTATCGCCCTGTCGATCGCCCGGGCATCTTCTACCGCAAACCTTCCATTTGGTCGGCTATCTATCGGCGCGAGTTCCTCAACGACAATCAGATTCGCTTTCTCCCCACGCCGGGCGCTTCGTATCAGGACGCAGGCTTTAACTTTAAGGTTTGGGCTTGCGCCGAGCGTGCCGCGTTTATTGCGGACCCCATTTTGTGCTATCGCCAGGATAACGAGAAGAGCTCCGTTAATTCGCCCAACAAGGTATTTTGCGTGTGCGACGAATACGCCGAGATGCAGCGCTTTTTGGATGAACGCCCCGAGCTTAAGGCTCAGCTTCAGGGTATTTTAATGCGCATGAAGGTCGATACGTACCGTTGGAATGATGAGCGTCTGGTCGATGAACTGCGCGAGCAGTTTTGGAAGAAAGCCTCGTCCGAGCTCAAGGCCGACTGGGATGCCGGTCGCTTTGATCTGTCGCTGTTTGATCCGCGTGGCGAGACCGACTTGCGCCTGATGGTCAAGTCGCCCCGCGCCTATATCGATTCGCGCTTTGATTTTAAGAAGCCGGGCAAGCTCAATACGTTTAAGCACTACTTTAAGATCGGCGGCCTGCCGCTGGTCTGGCGCGTGCTGACGTATCAGCGCACTTACGGTGACAACCCGCACCCTGATGACGTTCCGGCCGCACAGTAGGAGCGCGTGATTATGGTTACCCCCAAGATTTCCGTTGTCGTTCCCATCTACAAGGTGGAGGATTGCCTGGCATGGTGCCTGGACTCCCTACTCGCGCAGGATATGCCCGGTTGGGAAGGTGTGCTGGTTAACGATGGCTCGCCGGATGGGTCGCGCGACATCGCCGCTGCCTATTGCGAAAAGGACGCGCGCTTTACGCTGATTGATAAACCCAACGGTGGTTTGTCGAGCGCCCGTAACGCGGGTATCGCTGCGTCCTCGGCTCCTATCGTCGCGTTTTTGGATTCCGACGACCGCTTTACGCCCGATGCATGCCGCGTGATCGTCGATGCCTTTGAGCGCGAGGACTGCGACGTTTTGACCTTTGGCGCGAACCCGTATCCGCTGGAGGCAGGGTATCCGTGGCTTAACTATGTGCTGAGCCCGCGCGATGTGTCATTTGAGGGCTATAGCACCGACCTGCTGTTTAAGGAAGCGTCTCGCCCCTTTGCATGGCGCACCGCCTGCAAGCGTGAGTTTTTGCTGGGCAACGGGATCGTGTTCGACGAAACCGTTAAGTATGGCGAGGACCAGGTCTTCGATTTTGCCGTGTACGGTCGTTCGTGCAAGACTTCGCTTATCTCGAACAAGCTGTATGACTACCGTGTGGCGCGCAAGGGCTCGCTCATGGACATCATGCGCTATGACGACGAGACGCGCCTGCTAGAGCACGTGAAGATTTACTCCGCGGTGCTGGCTGACTGGCAGCGCGATGGTCTCGATGCCCAGCATGCCGATGACCTGGCATATTTCCTGTGCGATCTGGTGCTGTACGATGCGCTCAGGCTGTTGGGTACGGACTGCGGCAAGGTGTTTGCTGCCGTTGCCACGGCGCTTGCCGGCTCTGCCGTGGGCAGCGATACTGCGCTCGCGCAATGCGCTCCTTCTGTTGCTGCTATGGTGCGTGCAGCGCTTACCAGCAATGCCCCCAATGCCCGTGCGTGCAAAAAGCTCATGTTCGATTACGACGTCTTGAGGTTTGGGCGCCTGGGTGCCTGCAAACGCATGGCAGCGAACGCCCTTGGAAAGCGAGAAGTGTAGATGAGTATCAAGCGTTTGGCACTTTGCCGCAGTCAGGGCCGTCTGTTTGTGCTGCTTCGTTTTGCCGGTCAGGATGTCGCCGCGCTTATCGAGCGGGAGGGTTCTCAGGCGTTTGCCCATGCGACAACGAGCGGTTCTTGTGTGCCGTCGCTGGTGTTCCCAGTCGATCATGGCCGTGTGCTGGCGCTTTGCCCTTCCGTTTCCGATTACGAGCGCGAGCTCGCTGTCTTGGTGCTTCCGTTTTTGGATGGCTCTGCGATCGACGCTGCATTTGTGTCCGGTGGCCAAAAGCTTGGCGCCATTCGCCTCGATAGCCGCGTGGCCAAGCTGGAATCCAAGATTAACTACAAAGCAAAGCCTGCGATGTGTGCGCTTGTTCGCGATGCACAGCGCAGCGAGTGCTGCGGTCGCTATGAGATCGATGCCGTTCGTTATTTACCGGCAGACGCCGGCGCGGTGTGGCGCTATGAGGTTACCTGGGCTGGAGACCTCCAGTGCGCACCTGAGCTCCAGATCTTCGATGCGCATATGAATGTCATCGATGCCACCGTGCATGTGTTTGAATCGCAGGGCGATGTGCCGCAGCGCAACGGTTGCCGCGTCAATAAAACGTATCTGAGCGTAGAGATGCCTCAGGTTATACGGGATTTTGTCGCGATTGCGAGTGATCCCACAGAGCAGATTCAGAGCGGTTTTTGCGCCATGGATGGTCGCCTGTACAACGGCATGGTCGACGACAGTTGGAACCGCATGAAGGACGCGCGTGCAGACGACGCAGCTTATCGACGTTGGTTTGAGCGGCATCGCGCAAAGCCGGCCGATTTGGCGTGCCAGCGTGTCGCTTCGGCGGCCTTTGCCTATAGACCGCTCGTGAGCATTGTGGTGCCGTGCTACAAGACAGATCGGGTCTACCTGCGCGAGCTGCTGGACTCGGTGCTAGCCCAGAGCTATGACAACTGGGAATTGCTGCTTATGGACGCCTCGCCCGAATGGGATGCGGTGGCCAATCTTGCGGCTGCCGCCAATGACGAGCGGGTTTGTCGTATTGAGCTGCCTGGCAACGGCGGCATTGTGCTCAACACCAACGCTGGTATTCAGCAGGCGACTGGAGACTACATCGCGTTCTTGGACCATGACGACATTCTGGAACCGGACGCGTTATTCCACTATGTTGCCGCGCTGAACAAGGCTGCCGAGGGCGAGCGTCCCCAGGTCCTGTTCTGCGACGAGGACATGTTCCAGAAAACGGGGGAGTGGGGCCAGCCGGTCTTTAAGACCAAACTCAACGTTGACCTGCTCTATAGCCATAACTGCGTGACGCATTTCCTGATGGTGGAGAAGGCGCTTATCGATCGTATTGGCATGTCCCCAGAAGACGTTGCGGGCGCCCAGGACTACGACCTGACGCTTCGCTGCCTTGCGGCGGGCGCGCGGTTTGAGCATGTTGCGCACGTGCTGTATCACTGGCGCGTTCATCCGGGGTCGACCGCCGATGGCTCTGCCGATAGCAAGCCGTATGCCATTGAAGCCGGGCGCCTTGCGCTGCAGCGTCACTTTAACGAGCTGGGCATTTGCGGAACGGTCGAGGAGACCGAGACGCCGTTTGTCTATCGCATGCGCTATGCGCTGCCGGAGCCTGCGCCGCTGGTGAGCATTGTGATTCCCACCAAGGACCACGTTGAGACGCTCGATGCCTGTGTGATGTCGATTGCCCAGAAGGCCACGTATGCCAACTATGAGATCGTCTTGGTGGAGAACAACAGCGAAGCCCCGGATACGTTTGCGTATTACGAAACCCTGCCGGAACGCGTGGCTTCAGCATCAGAAGGCAAGGGCATCGCGCGCGTTGTGTACTGGCCGGGCGAGTTTAATTACTCTCAGATCATCAATTTTGGTGTGGAGCACGCCAAGGGCGACTACCTGCTGCTGCTCAACAACGATACCGAGGTCATTAGCCCCGACTTTATCGAAGAGATGATGGGTTGTCTGCAACGTCCCGATGCGGGCGTGGTGGGTGCCAAGCTCTATTTTGCCGACCACCTGGTGCAGCACGCTGGCATTTTGGTCGGTGTGCGCGGCGCACTTGCCCATGCCAACCAAGACTTCTCGGCAAAGCGCGAGGGCTATCTTGCCCGTGCTGTGCGTCCGGGCAACTTTAGCGCCGTAACGGGCGCCTGCCAGATGGTGCGACGTGACGTATTTGAGCAGGTCGGGGGCTACAACGAGGAATTCGCCGTCGGCTTTAACGACGCAGACTTTTGCCTGCGCGTGTGGGAGGCGGGCTACCGCACCATCTTTACGCCCTATGCCGAGCTGTACCACTACGAGTTCACCTCGCGCGGCAGGGAAGAGGCTAACGAGGAAAAGCTGCGCCGCTGGAAACGCGAGCAAGCTCTGTTCATGCAACGCTGGCCGGAGCTCTTCCTCGATGGTGACCCGTGGCTCGGACCGAACCTATCCTCCGACAGTGAGTACTTCTCGTTTTAGTGCGAAGTAATGCCAAGTTCCGGCAAAGTATCCTCAAGAGCTGCAAGGGCGGTGGGGTTCAAGTACTCCTCGTTCATGCAGCTCTTGTCATATCGAAAACGTGTGTCTCGTGAGCATTCGATGAGTTCTGCAGTAAAGAACCTCTCCCAGCTAAAGAACTTTGAGCTTTCGATATGTTCAGCGGGGTTAAGCAGCATGTCCTTAATGTGTTTGCTGTTGAATAATCCCGACTTCAACACGAGCCATTCAAACGATTCCGGTAGGAATAGCTTGATGTTCTTTCGGCGCAATAGAGCAGCTACTTCCGCAATTTCTGGTCCAAAGGCGGCGCCGTCGGCAATCACGAGGATGTCGTTTTCCGGTGCGTCCATAATGCAGTTGCAAATATTTGATTTTCCTCCCGCGCTGATGCATTTAATGCTGCTCTTTTTGCATAGCAAACTGAAGAATTCGTAGCCCGAATTTGTGTCCTCGACAATGACAAGCTCGGGCCTCTCGCCTCTAAAATCAGTATCACCGTAAATACGATATGTAGAGGTGTAGACACGAGAGTAAACGGGATACTTCGTTGTGGTTCGGTTGGTGTTCTTAAGACCGTAGATTTCATCAACGCTATAGGGCAGTTGGCGCAGTGACTCTCTGGCGACAATTACGTAGTAGTTTGAGCTACGCTTTGCTTCATGGGCAAATTCTCTTGATCGAACAAAAGTATTGCCCTCATCAATAAAAACAATACTGCTGGAAATCTCTTGGAGATCTCTACGCCAATATTTTCCAGATATTGTTTTACAGGGCACTTTGCAACTTACTGTTACGCCGCTTTGTGCCCCAAGCTCTTCGTGAGCTGCCACCATATCAAGCAGAGTTGTCTTGCCTGTAGCACTGTTACCTTGGATGATGGTCAGATTTCTATTGATGGTCAGTTTAAACTGAACCCGGTTATTTTGAATAATTACCTTGTATGATCCGCGCATCAGGAGTTCTCCCTTAGGCATTTTCCAGCTATGGGGACAAGGTCAAACATTGTGTGGACTATATCGCCCGTATTTGCAATGGTTACCGTGAATTTGCCGTTTCCAAAATCCATTATGTGGTAGAGATTGATTGTTAGATCCTTTTGCGCGGCGATCCTCAGAATCCAGTAGGCGCAATTATCACCGCAATTTGAGGCGTTATATATATTCTGCGGCATAAAGTACATAAGCAGTAGCGTTTTGGTGCCGCTGGATAGTTTCTCGGGAGGAATGATGCCTAGAATCTTGGTATCGATTGCATTGGGGCCTACCACGGTGCCTTTGTCGATGGATTTTATGACCCTTTGGGCAAAGGAGTCTTGAAACCACTGGGGCGAATATACGTTATCGAAGTAAACGGACGTGTTGTAGATAACGTTTTCCATATCACCATAGTGAATTGTTAGCACGTCAGCTCCTTCGGCTTGCTGATTTGGCATCTAGTGAGATTGATTATATCGCAGCACATGAGGCGGGCGTTATCGGCCCGCGGTAGATGTGATTGATGACCAAGGTTTGTATTTTGTTGCTTTATTATTCAGTTCACTCGTTTAATCAGTTCGCTCATGCGCTAAGTTTGTCTTAGAAGCTATTTAGCGTAACGGTTGAGGTGTGGCGACTCATATTTAAATTGCAGTCACAAAGACACCTTTTATCGATTTCCCGTTGAAATACTGAATTGATAGTTTAAAAATAACTTAAGAGAGCCTTAAATCTCGGAAAAAGGATGTCGTATGAAAAACCTTCGAGAAAGATGGCACGGACTAACAGTGCTGGGAGTTGTTGCATTTGCTGCTGCCTGCATGACGGTTGCCCCGGCGCCCTCATTTGCTGATATTGCTGGCGGTGGCGGAGGCGGTGGACCGATTACGGAATGGTGTTCCGACGGTCGTCCGAAGACTGGACTCGTTCGGTGCGAGGACGGCAACCTTCGCTATTTCGATCCCGAAACTGGCGCCATGGTCACGAACCAGTGGCATAACGAATACGAAGCTGTCTGGTACTATTTTGGCGCTGACGGGACCGCGGTGTCGGGCTGGCAGTCTATCGGTGGGGACAAGTATTACTTCTATCCCGAAAACCATGATATGGCATACGGCCGAGTTCAGATTGACGGCAAGAACTACTTCCTGAACACCCCTGGTGCCAACGCCGATGGCCGCATGCAGCATAGTGGCTGGTTCTACGACTCCATCTACGGTAAGTGGTCCTATGCGACCTCCGACGGTGAGCTATTGACCGGTTGGCATAATCTCGGCGGGGCTTGGTACTATTTCAACGAATCTGGGGTCATGCTGACTGGCTGGATCAACGATTCGGGTACCTGGTACTACACTAATGCCTCCGGTGCGATGGTCACTGGCTGGCTCAACATCGGCGGTACGTGGTTCTACCTCGACGGCTCGGGCGCCATGGTCGCTAACAGCTGGCGCAGCCTCGGCGGCTCCTGGTACTGGTTCGGCGACTCCGGTGCAATGGCCACTGGCTGGTTCTTGGCAGGCGGCTCTTGGTACTATGCGAGCGGTTCGGGCGCCATGGCAACCGGCTGGCTCAGCAATGGCGGCACGTGGTATTGGCTCGGAGGTTCGGGCGCTATGGCCTCTAACTCTTGGGCTAACGTTGGTGGAGTTTGGTACTGGTTCGACGATTCCGGCGCGATGGCCACCGGCTGGCGTCAGGTCGGCGGCGCCTGGTACTACTTTAGCGGTTCCGGCGCTATGGCTCACGACGCCTGGGTCGGCGACTACTACCTCCAGTCTTCCGGTGCCATGGCTACGAATGCCTGGGTTGGCTCCTACTATGTCGGCGAGGACGGCAAGTGGATTCCGGGCTACGGTTTAGTTTGGTATAAGAACGGTAGCGATGTTTACCATACGCATAAGTGCCGTACCGTTGGTAAGGACGCAAAGGGCTATTCGCAGATCTCTATTCAGGAGGCCCAGAGGCGTGGCGCTTCACGAGAGTGCAAAAACTGCCAGCAAATTGGCTAGCACATTACTGAGCTAGTTTTGATTGAGGCCCCGTTGCCCTGAAGCGACGGGGCCGCTGCGTGATTGGATACCGTGCTGTTATGAAGAAATGGTCATTCGGAGTGCTGGCTTTTTCGGGCCTCATTTCTTTTGGGCTCCTTTTGGGTTCGCCCTCGATGTTATACGCCCTTGATTCGAATAACACTGACGAAGGTCCCGCATCTAACGTTGCTATTGCTTCTGTCGAGTCAGGCGTTGATGCTCAGCGCGAATCGACCTTTGCTGTCGAGCAGAACTCTCAGGTGGATAATGAGACCCCTTCCGAGGTTTCGAATCAAATTATTTGGCATCAGGGGTGGATATCACCCGAAGAAGGGGCTGGTTTTTGGCGTTGGGGCTTGTCCGACGGAACAATCGCTGTTTCTTCTTGGAGACATATAGACGGTAGCTGGTACTGGTTCGACGGCGAAGGTCGAATGGCTCAGGATGGGTTGGTTCAAGTCGGGGGTGCGACGTATGCCTTCTCCTCTTCGGGCGCAATGCGTGTCGGCTGGTACCTAGATTCTACGGGCTCCACTTCTGCTTGGCGTTATTTCTCCGGTTCTGGCGCCATGGTAAAAGGCTGGCTTTCAGACGGCAGCAACTGGTATTGGCTGGATGATGAGGGCAAGATGGTCCACGATGCGATGCTGCAGATTGGGGGAGCCACGTATGGATTCTCTTCTTCTGGTGCAATGCTTATCGGATGGCATCTTGATGCTTCTGTCTGGCATTATTTTTCCGGCTCTGGCGCTCTGGTAAAGGGCTGGCTCTCGGATGGGGGTCGTTGGTACTGGCTTGATCCTGCAGACGGTTCTATGGCCACCGGGCTGAATGAATGCAATGGCACCTCTTATATCTTTAACAGTTCAGGGGCCATGCTATCCTCCCAGTGGGCACTTATTGACAACAACTGGTATTACGCTGACTCCAACGGCTTACTGCATGGAGGTTGGTTACTTCTAGGGAATTCTTGGTATTACCTGGATCCAGGAAGCCATATTATGCTCACGGGCTTTGTGCAAGTGGGCTCGTCCACCTATTTCCTTATGAGCTCAGGTGCCATGGCAACAGGCTGGGCACTTGCTGATGGTACTTGGTATTACGCCGCATCAAACGGAGCTATTCAACGAGGGCGATGGATAAAGTCCGGAAGCGCCTGGTATTACCTTGATGATGTATCCGGCGCAATGCGTACTGGTGAATTTGCGGTAGGAAGCAAGCGCTATTTTTCTTATGATTCCGGTGCAATGGCATCTTCGTGCTGGATCAACTTGAACGATGGTATGGCATGGGCGAATTCGTCTGGAGCACTGAGCGAGCCGTTGCCTACTTCATCTGATGGATCTCCTGTAGTCGCTGATCGTACTGACTCGTCTTCATTGCCAGGTGTGATTCATATTGGAGATGCGGTTTTCTATGCGGATGCGAATGGTGTCGTTAACGTGGCGTCTGGTTGGATTATGTCGAAAGACGCTTCTGACGAAAGTGGCAATACTTGGTACTACGCATCTTCCAATGGTGTCCTTAAGTCTGGTTGGCAATATGTCAACGGTGCGTGGTATTGGATGGACCCTTCCACATTCAAGATGAAAACTGGATGGCTTAATGACGGCGGTACGTGGTACTGGCTCCAGCCTTCGGGTGCCATGTTTGCTAACGGGTGGCTGAAAATCGATGGCGTTGACTATTACTTCAATGCAAGTGGTGCATGGTTGAATACGTCTGGTTCTGTTTTGGGGGTCAATAGGTCCAGCTTGGTCAATTGGCTTATGAGCCACGAAAACGACGGCTATTACCGTGGAACACGCTACGACACGCATCTCAGCCAGGAAACGTGCATGTACCCAAAGGGTGATCCGCGTTGGGACGGTTATACGGGCATGAATTGTGGTGGATTTGTATCGCATGCATATATGAAGGCGGGCGGGAATTTAGCTCCCATTGCCGCCGAGCAGAGCCATTCCCCTTGGAGTGGAGGTCCCGGAAGGGGCGGCTGCGTAAACGCTTATCGTTGGTACGGCTACGCTATCGATACGTGTGCGAACGTGACTTATTTCAACTCTATTGATGAGTTGTTACGTAGTGGTTTGGCTCGTAAGGGGGACATTGTGTTCTTCAATCCTTACAACCCATATGCGGACGATAGCCACATTGGCTTTTTCTGGGGCAATTCGCCGAGCGAAAATTTGTTCTGGCATAGTGATGGTTATGGAAATCGCATCTCCGGTTTGACTGCTTTGGGCCCATCGAAAGTAATCTTGATTCGTTAGAATTCCGCGTTGTAGGGGACTCTCTGGGTCCCCTACCTTTTTGACATCTGGTTTGAAAGCTAACTGATGTCGGCATTCTTTGGGGCTAAGAGTAGGGACTAGGAGTCCTTGGTTTCACCCTGCTGGGAAGTTCTTGTTTACATTGTGGTATTGCGTGCAGCTATTTGTCGTCCTAGATGGCATCTTGTCCAGTTGGATGTTCGGAAATCTTTCACAGCCATGCTGTAAGCTAAACGCAAACAAGAACGAATGACGAGGTTTACATGAGCAAACATCTTAAGTTATTTTCGGCATTGTTGGTGCTGATGGTCCTTGCGCCCATTTCTGTGTTTGTTTTCCCCTCGAACGCGGAAGCTGCGCGGTCCCTAGTTGAGAATTCCTGGCGTTATGAGGATGGGCAATTGGTCGCAGAGGATGCTTCTTCCGAAGAAGATGGAATAGCCTTATTGTCCATGGACATTCTTGCCGATGGGGCTACGGCGCAGGGCATCGATGTCAGTGAGCATCAAGGACGTATTGACTGGAATGCTGTTAAGGCTTCTGGTATCGATTTCGCTATTCTGCGTGTTGGATTTGGCGCTCCATCTTGGGGCGGTCGAGTTGACTATCAATTTAATCGAAATATTTCTGAGTGCGAGCGACTCGGAATTCCTTACGGCGTCTATATCTATTCATATGCTTTTGATAATCAACAGGCAGCCGATGAGGCGTCCATGGTGATTGACTGCCTATCGGGGCACAATCCTAGGCTACCGGTGTATTACGATCTTGAGGACAAGACAATTATTGCAGATGGTCGTCAATCCGGAATTGCATCTAGAGCTCAGATATTCTGTAATAAGATTTCTAGTGCTGGATATAAGCCAGGCATTTATGCAAACCTAAATTGGTTTAACAATATATTGACCGACCCTGTATTTAAGAGCGGTTCTTGGGATCATTGGATTGCTCAATACAACTCCCAATGTCACTATACCGGCAGTTACAGCTTTTGGCAGTATACAAGCCGCGGAAAAGTTTCTGGTATTAGCGGAAACGTTGATATGAATTACGCGTATGTTGATGTCTCTCTTTATTACTGGCAGTTAAAAGAGGGCACTTGGTATTACGCAACCTCTGACGGCAAAGCGTATACCGGATGGTTGTTTCAGAGTGGCACGTGGTACTGGCTCGAGCCCGACGTGGGCGGTGCCATGGCTACCGGCCTTCACGAGTGCAACGGCTCCCTGTACTGGTTTAATTCGTCCGGCGCGATGGCGAC
>CAJLCM010000023.1:0-30192 GCA_905205145.1 uncultured Collinsella sp. | reverse complement strand
AGCTGCGGGAACGGGCTATCCGCCTAATGTGTTCGGCTGGGATCGGAAATCAACCTCGATTTCTTTTCTCAGTATCTTTTTCTTGACATTTGTTCAAACTATGCAGTGTTATTCGATTTTTCAGTTTTGGAAAACCGCAGGTAGCATTGTTGGCAAATATAGATAAATGACACTCTGTTGTTTTTTGCACAACATTTTGTTTTAACCCACTCAATCTGTGAACGGTCGATATTTAGCTGTGAGTGGTTGCTCGTTTACCTGCAAGGACAACCTACAAACTAGATAGTCAATCCCCATACAGCCAATGTTAACGCCAACATGTTCATATATCTATTCTAGAAACGGCCGCTTGTTCCCCGCGTCGATTCGCCTCGGGACAAAAACCACCACAAAGGTGCCTGTCCCCTTCGTGGTAGTTTTGTCCAACGCGCGATGGTCCCTCTGCATAAAGGAATGGCTCCGACTTTTTCAATCGGAGCCATTACGGCGCGGAATGGATTGCGCGCATCCTCGCCGGGCATTTGGGACGAGCCGCTGGGTGAGCAAATCTATTTGACACAAAATAGGGACGTAAAAATGATTGTCGGAACATTTTTAAGGACGAACTTGCTCCCACTCGCAGCCTGAAGCCTTAATCTGCACGAGCATATCTTCTTCCGCGGCCTTCCCCCTCTTGCCTTAGGTAGCCCTTGCCCACAAGGGAGTTCAGCTGACGCACCGTCTTCGTCTTCTCGTATCCGGTCACCTCCGACACGGTCGAGCGCGACACGAGCCTGTTCTCCGGAATGGCATCGAGCACCAGCCGTTCCTCGTCCGTCAGCGCGCATCGTCTATCGACGAAGGGGAGTTTGACGGAGATGTAGCCGTCGCCCACCTCGAAACTCGGTGAAGACCCGGTGCCCTCGTACGCACGCCTTATACGGCGCACGCCCGTCCCAAACTTCTCAATGAGCCCCGCGCGGAACATGCTCTCGGCAAGCACTGGGTTCCTGAGCAGGGAGAAACGACCCTCGAGGTACGCTTCTTTCGTCATTCCCGGAACCAACCCTCCCGGCGAGACGATCTCCGCATCGTCATCTGAAAGCGAGATCCTTACGCATGCGTCCACATCCCAGGTGCGATGCGCGAGGGCATTCGCAATGGCCTCGCGGAAGGCTTTTTTCGGAATCCTTTCCACCGACACCCTGTCTGCGCCCTCAATGGCCTCGTACTCGCAATACCTTTCGAAAAACGCTATCGCGCGGTCGAACTGAGCGATCACAGAAACGCCCTTTACGGTTTCCCTATCAAGAATAGTATCGTGGTCCGCCCCGAACTTAGCCATGTCAATTCCTGAGAACGCATTCTCGTCGGCGAGCAACGCCGCAGCATTGGTAAACGCGTCTCCGTCGAGCAGGCCGAGTGTCCTCATGACGTCGTTCGTCAGGGCATTGACGCCCAAAGCACTTGACAGCCTCTTTCCCAAAACGGTGAATTCAAGGTCGCCAGAACGGGCGGGCAGCGCATCGAAGCTGAGGTTCTGCCCTTCCAGTATGAGACGTTTCAGCTCCACGCCGTCCACCTCAACCGTTGCGGAGTCCGACCTTCTGTAGGCCTTACCGCCGCTCAAATAGGGTTTATCAAGCCCCTCCTCTACCGAAAGCTCGACCGTTCTTCCATTTTCTCCTATCTCAAGAAGAAACGACGGACGCGGCGAAATCGAGTCGTTGATCCTGTTCTCGATGTCTAGGCATGCCTGCTTAGGGTTATCGAGCCCCACCACAGTGCCATCGTCGTCAACACCGAACACTATGCGGCCGCCGTTGAAATTGGCGAACGCGCTCACCGTCTTCAAAAAGCCCCTGTTGATTTCGGATTTATATTCCAGGTCATCAGTTTCTCTCTGCATAGCCGCTCCTATCCCTAAATCGTTGCAACGATTGTACAACGATTATCAAATCGTTGCAGATACGACGCAACGACTACGGAGCGTTTTGCCTTTGCTGCGCAAGGTCACCGAGAATCTGTAATATAGCCAGCCGAAATAAACGAGGACCACAGATCAGCCAGGGTTTTCATTGAATATCCCTTTTGCCTTTATATACACAAAAAGCGTCCCTTGGGACGCTTCTGAGAGACTCCCCCTGGGATGTACCCCAAGGGGAGCCGATGGACCTCAGGGGCCGCAGTGAACCGTTCGCAGCCGGGCCGTCGAAGGTCTCGTTACTTAAGCTCAGGCCAGAAATCCTTGTTGGCCTCGATCATGTCGTCAAGAATCTCCTTGGCCACCTTCATGGACGGGACCGTCTTGTTGAGCGTGAACGCCTTGAGCGCCTGATACGTGTTGGGCAGATACTCCGGGAAGAGCTCCATGATCTCGTAGACGCCCTTCCAGACGTAGTACCAGCTGCCCTTCGTGTGGCGGTTCTGCTTGCTCTCGTCCTCATTGTCCGTATTGGACTTCACTTCGCTAAAGCCTGATAGGACTCCCCCCAAGCCCACATGGAGTCCATGATGGGCCTCAGGCTCTGCCCCAGCTCCGTGAGGGAGTACTCGACGCGGGGCGGGACCTCCGCGTAGACCCTCCTGACGACGAGCCCCGCGTCCTCCATGCTGCGCAGGTTCGTTGTGAGGACCTTCTGCGAGACACCCCCGACGCTGCGCTGGAGGGCCTTGAACCTCATCGAGCCGTTCAGGAGCAGATCCCGCATTATGAGCAGCTTCCACTTGCTGCCGATCAGGGACACGCAGGTCTCCACCGGGCAGGCGGGAAGGTCGCTTCTCTTGGGAAGCTCGTCGTTTCGGTGCTCGGTATAGCCAATTTCATCATCGCTCATTGCATATCACCTGTTCATATATGATTACTTTTAAGTACCTACCGCACTTTATAGTGCCTACTTCTTATTTGGCACCACGCATTTTACCATGAAGCCAAGCAAGCGGCGAGAAAGGCCGCAGACCCACAGGGAAAGGAATGGAAATGAGCAACATCCAGAAAGCACTCGACCTCATCGGCACGTTTGCCACCGGAAACGCCGAGCTGGCGGCGAGCCTCCTCGACGAGGGCTACATCCAGCACAACCTCGCCTACGGCACGGGCCGCGACGCGTTCGTCGGCTCTGTGGAGTACCTGGCCTCCGCCCCCGCCAAGACGACGGTGACAAACATCCGCGCGTTCGAGGACGGCAACAAGGTGTTCCTGCAGACCGTCTACAACTTTGCGGGAGCCGGCGAGCAGGTGGCCTTCGACATCTTCCGCTTCAACGAGGAGGGCCTCATCGCCGAGCACTGGGACAACCTCGCCGAAGTCGCTGGACCGAACCCCTCCGGCCGCACGCAGACCGACGGCGCCACCGAGGCCACCGACCTCGATAGGACCGAGGAGAACCGGGCCCTCGTCGAGGCGTTCCTCGTGGACGTCATGCAGGGGAAGCACCCCGAGAAGACTCCGGAGTACTTCGCGGGCGACGCTTACCTCCAGCACAACACCGGCATCGCCGACGGACTCTCCGGCCTGGGCGCTGCGCTCGAGGCGCTCGCCGCTGCGGGCATCCAGATGGTCTACGACAAGATTCACCAAGTCCTCGCGCAGGGCAACTTCGTCCTGGGCGTGAGCGAGGGCACCTTCGGCGGCAAGCCCACGTCGTACTACGACCTCTGGCGCGTGGAGGACGGCAAGATCGCCGAGCACTGGGACGTCATGGAGACCATCGCCGACCCGTCCGATTGGCAGAACGAGAACGGCAAGTTCTAGAGAAACAGTAGAACAGAGAACGCCGCGGCGCATGCGCCGCCGTCTGCCCGCAAGGCTGCATCGCACGCGCCGAAGACGGGACGTTCAGAATCGACCAGGGGTCGTGCCTGCGCTGTGGGCTGTGCGAAGAGGCGTGCCCACACGGCACGATACGGAGGATAGGAGGATGAAGCGGATGGAAGACCTCGCCTACTGTGTCCGTTATCTTGCGGAGGAGCGCTTCGGGGCAAAGAAAGCCCGCGAAACGGCATCGTCGCTGGAGGGCGACGAGCGGGCCCTCTTCGAAGCCTACCGTGCCCTCGTCAACGTGCGCGAGCCGATGCCGGCGGCCGACGAGTTCCTCGCCGCGCAGGACCGCATGCTCCAGGCCCGCATCGCCGAGATGGGAATCGTCGATGCGAGGACGCTTCCCCGCACGCCGCTCGACGGGCGTTTGAGCCTCTGGCGCGGCGACATCACCACGCTCGCGGCCGACGTCATCGTGAACGCGGCGAACTCCCAGATGCTGGGCTGCTGGGTGCCCGGCCACCACTGCATCGACAACGCCATCCACACCTACGCCGGCATCCAGCTTCGCGCGGAATGCGCGCGCATCATGCAGGCGCAGGGCCGCCCCGAGCCGACGGGCCTGGCGAAGATGACCGGGGCCTACAACCTGCCGACGAAATGGGTCGCGCACACCGTGGGCCCCATCGCGGACGGGAACCCCGACGACAAAGACCGGGCTCTCCTGGCGAGCTGCTACGAAAGCTGCCTGGACGCGGCCCGGGAGACGGGGGCGGAAAGCATCGCGTTCTGCTGCATCGGGACCGGCGTGTTCGGATTCCCTCAAAAAGAAGCTGCAGAAATCGCGGTCCGCACGGTGCGCGGATGGCTGGACGGAAACGGGCCGGGCATCCACGTGGTGTTCAACGTCTTCCTGGAATCGGACGAGAGGATCTACCGTGACATTCTTTTCGGCTAACCTACTCGCCGGCGGCGGGTACGCGCGCGCAAGGCGGGGTGCGGCCCTCGTGCGCGGGGCTGACGCGACAGCGGAGGAAGCGGCCGAGGCCATGAGGCGCAAGCTCGACGAATGCGACGCCATCCTGGTGGGCGCGGGCGCCGGGCTCTCCGCCGCGGCGGGCTTCTCGTACTCCGGCAAGCGCTTCGACGAGAACTTCGCGGACTTCCGCGACCGGTTCGGGATAACCGACATGTATTCGGGCGGGTTCCACCCTTTCCCCGACCTGGAGACCTACTGGGCGTGGTGGAGCCGCGCCATCCTGCTCAACCGCTACGAGGCGGGGGTCGGCAAGCCCTACCTCGACCTCCTGCGCATCCTCGAAGGGCGGGACTACTTCGTCCTCACTACCAACGTCGACCACCAGTTCCAGCTGGCGGGGTTCGACAAGGTGCGGCTGTTCTACACGCAGGGGGACTACGGCCTGTTCCAATGCAGCCGCAACTGCTCCGGCGAGACGTACGACAACGAGTGGCAGGTCCGCGAGATGGCGGAGCTCCAGAAAGACCAGCGGGTGCCGAGCGAGCTCGTTCCCCGCTGCCCGCGCTGCGGGGCGCCCATGGTTCCCAACCTGCGCATCGACGGCTCTTTCTGCGAGGACCGCGGATGGCACGAGGCGGCCGCCCGCTACCGCGCGTTCTGCGAGGCGCATTCCGGCGACCGCATCCTGTACCTGGAGCTGGGCGTCGGGGACAACACGCCCGTCATCATCAAATACCCCTTCTGGAACGCCGTGGCACAAAACGGCCGCGCAGCGTACGCCTGCGTGAACATAGGAGGGGCGTGCGCACCGGCCGCAATCGCTGGCAGGAGCATCCTCGTAGATGACGATATAGACGGATTTCTTCAAAGCGCTTTAGTCTGATTACCTGACAAAGCGGAAATCATTCCTCAGCACCGCAGACCTTTCTGCCGCTTATTGGCAAATGGGCACCCTATTCCCTCAGCCGCACCAAAGTAGCGCGCCTTTCGCGGCAAAGCCGCGAAACAGCGACCGGGGTACGTATCCCCATCAACCACGTCCTCCGCCCACGCCGACCTCAAGGCCGTAAACGCAGGGAATCCGCAGGGCGTGACGGGGTTTCTCCCCAGAACATTCCGCACTGGACGCAAAGAGGCTCCGCAGCGCGAAGCGCGATGCGGAGCCTCTTTGCATGTCCGAGGACGTTCTGGGGAGAAACCCCGTCACGCCCTGCGGATTCCCGGTGGGAGTTCTAGACCTTGTCGGCCTTAGTACATACCGCCGCCCTGCTGACCAGCGGTAGCAGCAGCGATAGCGTCCTCAAGCTGAGTGTTCTTGGGCACATCGGAAACGGTGGCCTCAGTAATGAGGATCAGGCTGGCGACAGAAGCAGCGTTCTGCAGGGTGACGCGGCTGACCTTGACAGGGTCGAGGACGCCCATCTCGATCATGTCGCCCCACTCGCCGTTGGCAGAGTTGAGACCCTGGCCAGCGGGCAGCTCGGCAACCTTGTCGACCACGACAGCGCCCTCAAAGCCAGCGTTCTTGGCGATGGTGGCGACCGGAGCGGTCAGAGCCTTCTTGACGATGTCGACGCCGATCTTCTCCTCGGGGTCGTCGATCTCGACAGCGTCGAGCGCAGGAGCAGCGTCCATGAAGGCGACGCCGCCACCGGCGACAATGCCCTCCTCGACGGCAGCGCGGGTAGCCTGCAGGGCGTCCTCGACGCGGTGCTTAATCTCCTTGAGCTCGGACTCGGTAGCAGCGCCGACCTTGATGACGGCAACGCCACCGGAGAGCTTGGCCAGACGCTCCTGGAGCTTCTCGCGATCGAAGTCAGAGGTGGTGTTCTCCATCTCGCCCTTAATCTGAGCGATACGGGCGTCGATGGCCTCCTTGGAGCCAGCGCCGCCGACGACGACGGTGTTGTCCTTGGAGATGGTGACGGACTTAGCGGTACCGAGCATATCGGCGGTGATGTCAGCGACCTTCACACCCAGCTCGTCGAGAGCAGCCTGGCCACCGGTGAGGACGGCGATGTCCTCGAGGATGCGCTTGCGGCGATCGCCGTAGCCCGGAGCCTTGACGGCGCAGACGTTGAGGGCGCCACGGATCTTGTTGAGGACCAGGGTCGGCAGAGCCTCGCCGTCGATGTCCTCAGCGATGATGAGCAGGCCACGGCCAGCGCGCTGAACAGCCTCGAGAACAGGCATGATGTCCTGAACGCTGGAGATCTTCTGGTCGGTGATGAGGATATACGGATCCTTCATCACGGCCTCCATGCGGTCGTTGTCCGTGACGAAGTAAGCGGAGACGTAGCCCTTGTCGAACTGCATACCCTCGACGGTGTCGATGGTGATGTCGAACGTCTGGGAATCCTCGACGGTGATAACGCCGTCCTTGCCCACGACCTCCATGGCCTCGGCGATCTTCTCGCCGACCTCGGGGTCACCGGCAGAGATGGTACCGACGGAAGCAATCTGCTCCTTGGTCTCGACCGGCTTGGCCTGCTTCTTCATCTCGGCGACGGCGGCGTTGACGGCCTTGTCGATGCCGCGACGGATAGCCAGCGGGTTGGCGCCAGCGGCGACGTTGCGCAGGCCGTCGTTGACGATGGCCTGGGCGAGCAGGGTTGCGGTGGTGGTGCCGTCACCCACGGTGTCGTTGGTCTTGGTGGCGACCTCCTTCACCAGCTGAGCGCCCATGTTCTCGATGTTGTCCTCGAGCTCGATCTCCTTAGCGACGGAAACGCCGTCGTTGGTGATGGTCGGAGCACCGAACGTACGCTGCAGCGCAACGTAGCGACCCTTGGGGCCCATGGTGACGGTAACGGCATCGGCCAGAGTGTTGACGCCCTTGGCAAGCTTAGCGCGGGCATCGGTGTTGAACGTAATGTTCTTTGCCATGGTAGGTAATCCTCCAAAAGAAATGTGACTCGCGTCGCCGCTTCCGAGTCCTATGCGACGGGCGCGTTCAAAGACGAATCAGAGATTCTGACGAGACTAGGCCTCGACGACGGCGTAGATGTCGTCGGCGCGCATCAGCAGATACTTCTCGCCGTCGACCTTGACCTCGTTGCCACCGAACTTACCGTAGATGACAACGTCGCCAACCTTGACGTCCATGGGGATGCGCTCACCCTTGTCGTTGACCTTGCCGGCGCCCACGGCAACGATGGTGCCGCGCTGCGGCTTCTCCTGAGCGTTGCTGGCGATATACAGACCAGAAGCGGTCTTCTGTTCGGCCTCGTCGGGCTTGACCAGAACACGATCTGCAAGCGGCTTCAAAGACGACATGCTTGTCTCCTCCTTTTTGGGCCGCGCGGTTATACCACGCGAATTAACCCTTTTTGTTTGCGTACGCGTTGAATGGTACCCACGAATGGCGGGTTATACAACACGGAGTCAAAAAATCTTATTTTTTGGCACTTAGATTTTCTGAATGCCGGGGGATAACCTAACGGTGGCCCCCGTGTGGTTCCGGAGGGGCGGGGCATAAGGTTTCCTGCTCGGGCAGTCCTGCTCGCACGAAGGCCACATTAAGTGGCCTTCGGCTCGTGCGGAACTCGCGATAAACCTTATGCCCCGCCCCTCCGGAGCCACACGGGAGGCAGGTTAACTAATTCGAGCCCGGCATTCAGAAAAGTCAGTGCAGCAAAAGGCGATGCGGATAGCGACATGGGCATGGTTTTCGTTGCGAGCACGGGTCCCCTGGGGAGCACCGTGCATTTTTGGGAGTTTTCAGCAGGCCGGGACAAATGCATACGCACCGGGCGCATCTAATTAGTCCCACGGTAGCCTTCGACCGGCGATTTGGGTCGGCAGACAGGCCTCGTCGAGACAAACAAGCATGCCTCGCGCCACGTCGGACCCCAAAATGACGTCGATCTCCGCAATGCCACCCGACTGCAGCGGCACCGGCAGAGCTCGCGGTGCTGAATACTCCGTTTTTTGCACGACACGGGCGGGGGTACATCAGGATCAAGAAGAACATCCCAGCCTTTTTATGCAATCTGTAATGGGAAGTATGCAAAACACCAAGAGGCAGCATTGCTGATGTCCAAATTGAGCGCGCAGGGCAGCGGCGCGTCCGCCCTGCGCCCAAATCCAGCAGAGCGGGGACGCTCCTAACAAATCCTCACCGGCAAACAAACGCGGCTCGAGCGTTATCCCAAAATTGGCTGCCCGAGCCGCGCTTAACGGTACGGCATGAATACTTAGCGCTCGTAAATCAAGTTACCTGCCAGGTAGGTTGCTTGAACCTTGGTAGCCTGGAGCTCTTGGGGGTCGATGGTGAGCGGGTTTTGGTCCAGGACTACCAGATCGGCGTATTTGCCGGGCTCCAGGCTGCCGAGATTTTGTTCGTCGCCCGCTGCATAGGCGCTGCCCAGGGTGTAGTTGCGCAGGGCTGTTGCTGCATCGATGCGCTCGCTCGGCAACCAGCCGCCCTCGGGCCAGTGGCTTTTGGGGTCCTGGCGCGTGATGGCCGTGTAGAGCACGTTCATGCTGGTAACAGCTGTTATGGGGCTATCGGTGCCGAAGGCTTGGCGAATGCCGCGCTGCTTATAGGTTGCGAACGGCCACATGATGCGGCTGCGCTCCAGGCCCAGGTCGCGCTCCGGTCCACCCGGGTCGAGTGTAATGTGGCAGGGCTGGCTCGAAGCAACGACGTTAAGCTTGCGCAGGCGGTCGATGTCCTCGGGCAAGAGGTTCTCCAGATGCTCAAGCGTGTTATGACCGTGCTGGGGCAGGCCGTACAGTTCGGCGGCCTCCTCAAAGATATCGAGCGCGGCATGGATGGCACCGTCGCCGATGACGTGGATGCGCACGGTGTGACCGCGCTCCGCGGCAGCGAGGACCAGCTTGCGCATACGCTCGGCAGGAACCGTCAGGCGACCTTGATCGCCCGGGAAGCGCGGGTTGGTATAGGGCTCGGTGAGATAGGCCGTGTGCTCGCTCGACACGCCGTCGAAGAACTGCTTAAAGCCTGGCGCCGAGAGCAGCGCGTTGTTCGCGTAGCGGGCCTGCAGCTCTTCCAAGCGCGATTGGTCATCCAACAGCGTGGGGAACAGGTGGGCGCGAATGCCCAGCTTGCCGGCGGCCTGCAGCTTGTCGTAGACGTCGTCGCGGATAAAGTCGCAGCCCGGCATGGGCATGAGCGACATATCGCATATCGAGGTGATGCCCTGCTCGGCCATACGCCTCATTTGATCGGCGTAAGCGCTTGCGATGCGATCCTCGCCCAGCCACTCAAGGCAGCGCGGTAGCAGCTGCATGGCAGCCGCCTCGTGAGCAATGCCCGTGAGCTCGCCGTTTGCATCCTTGTCGTAACTGCCGCCCGCTGGCGGCTCGCTGTCGCGTGTGACGCCGAGCGCCTCGAGTGCGCGGCTGTTGAGCCAAAGCGTGTGCCCGTCGCCCGAATACATAACGCAGGGACGATCGGGGAATGCCGCATCGAGCGACGCCTTGGTAGGATGCTCGGGCGGGTCCCAACGGTAATCGCGCCAGCCCTGCGTCACAACCCAAGCGTCGTCGGGCAGGTCCTGGGAAAACTCGAGCGCATGTTGCACCAGCGCCGCCTCGGACGTACCCATATCCATGAGCATGTACGGCGAGGAACCGACCGAGGTATGGAAGAAGTGCAGATGAGCGTCATGGAAACCGGGGCAGACAAACTGCTCGCCGTAGTCGATAACCGACGTGGCGGCGGGAGCGGCGGCAATCACCTCATCGGGCGCACCGACTGCGACGATACGGTCGCCTGCGATGGCAATCGCCTGCTCGCGGGCGGTATCGATGCCGTCTTGCGCGGTAAAGACGTTCTTGGAGCGGATAATCCGATCGATATGTTGCATGGGCATCCCCATCTCTGGCAGGAAATTCAACACCCCCGAGTGTACTCCCCCGCCCTTGCAACAAAACCCCAAGCGGCAAACGGCAACTTTACCAGCCCTAGCGGCAGGTGGCATACTGGAGAGAGCCTGTACGATTTTGCGATCAACCCAGCAAGGAGCAAATCGACCATGACGAAGACCAAGGCACAGCAGATTATGGCGGCAACCGAGGTTCGCGCGGCAGACGACGTCACCGCAGCCATCAAAGATATCGCTACCGAGTTTGAACCCTATATCATCAAGCAGCGCCGGCACTTCCATAAGCACCCGGAGCTGAGCCTTGCCGAGGAGCGCACGACCTCCGACATCGCCAACCAGCTCGACGCCATGAATATCCCCTATGAGCGTCCCCTTAAGACGGGTCTGGTGGCGACCCTTCGCGGCACCGCGCCCGACGCCTACCGCGAGGACGGTACGCCGCGCCGCCGCATCCTGCTGCGTGCGGATATCGACGCCCTGCCCGTCACCGAGCAGACCGGCGAGGAGTTCGCCAGTGTCAACGAGGGCTGCATGCACGCCTGCGGCCATGACTGCCACATCGCCATGATGCTCGGCACGCTGCAAATCCTGCGCCATATGACCGACGACATTCACGGCGAAGTCCGCATCGTCTTCCAGCCCAGCGAGGAAAACGGCCAGGGCGCCAAGCTCATGATCGGCACGGGTGTGCTCGACGGCGTCGATGGCGCCTACGCCGCGCACATCTGGAGTGAGGTCGACGCCGGCACCGTGAGCTGCGAGCCCGGACCGCGCATGGCCAATACCGACTGGTTCCGCATCGACGTCCGCGGCACCTCATGCCACGGCGCCATGCCCCAGCGCGGCCACGACGCCGTTATGGTTGCCGCCGAGATCGTCAACGCCCTGCAGACCATCGTTTCTCGCGAGATCAGCCCCTATGAGCCGGCTGTCATCACCGTCGGCGAGCTGCACGGCGGCACCGCGCGCAACGTTATCGCCGGCACGGCCTACCTCGCCGGCACGGTGCGCACCTACGGCGATTCGACCCACGAGGAAATGCCGGAGCTTATGCGCCGCATTGTGGAGCATACCGCGGCCGCCTTGGGCGCCGAGGCAGAGCTCACTGACTACACCATCGCCAACTACAAGGTCGAAAACGAGGTCGCCTCGAGCGAGCGCTGCCGTCAGGCTGTAATCAAGTGCTTGGGCCCCACCGGTCAAGGCCATTACCGTGGCACGCTTTCGGGCGAGGATTTTTCGGAGTACCTGCGCCGCGTACCGGGCGTGCTCGCCTTTGTAGGTACGCGCAACCCCAAGATCGGCGCCACGTACGCCCAGCATTCCTGCTTTTACAAGATTGACGAGACCGTGCTGGCAAAGGGTTCCATGGTGGCCGCCCAGTATGCTATCGACTTTTTGGCCGAGCCCACGCAAGAGGAGCTCGACGGCCCCGCGATTACCGCGGTCGCCGAAACCAACCCCGATCTGGCCGCCAAGTTGCGCTCTGCCAAGGCGACGACCGCCGAGGCCCGTGACGCCATCCATGATGCCCGCACGGCTCGCCATGCCGCAATCAAGGGCATTCACGAAGCCCGAGCCGCCGCTCGTCACGAGGATAAGCACGACAAGTAGTCGTCACACCCATCCATAACAGCCTGGCTAAAGCAAAGCGGGGGCGGACGTTTCGACACGTCCGCCCCCGCTCATTTGTCAAGCGCTATTTCTACCATTTCTACCCCGTCCCCAAATGGCAGGCGGCATGGCTACTCGTCCTGAGGATCCTCGTCGGAACTTGACTCAGGCGCCGGTTCAGGCTCGGGCTCAGGCACAGGCTCAGGCTCAGGCGCCGGCTCGGGCACAGGCGCAGGCTCAGGCGCCGGTTCGGGCACAGGCGCAGGCTCAGGTGCAGGTGCCGGCTCAGGCTTGGGCTCGGGCTCAGGCGCGACATCCGGAGCGCTGTAGCCCGAAGGAGCGGACTTCTTCTCGAAGGGCAATACAAAAGTCAGGACGTCGTCCTTGTCCTCGTCGACCCACTCGCTTGCATAACGTGCAACCCAATAGCCAACGGCACGGTGCTTGAGCATCTTGCCAAAGACCGTAAGAAATACGGTGACAAAAGCGACCAGCACCAGGAACAGCACGAGTGTGATGCCACCGCCGGTAACAAGCGCCTCAATAACCGTAGGACGATAGTAGTAACTATACATACCGACAGAGGCAATGGCGCCAAAGACAACCGTCAAGATCCATGTGACAACGTTGGCGACCAGGCCAGTCAAAAACTCGGGAAGCCACGAAGCGCAGAACAGCTTGGTCTTGTTGTTCTTAAAGGCCGCCCAGACCTTGTCGAGCGAAAACGCACTCTCCACACGACCAGTCACCGCAAAGTGCATCACGGCGATGTCGGCGAACATTTTAAAGAAGACCCCCAGGACCGCCGTGGCAATCATAGCCAGGACAAGCAAGCCAAGCGAGCCAAACAGCGCAGCCTCGAGCGCATAAGAGCCGTAATAAGAATACGAGCCCGCGGCGCCAATTACCACGCTCTCCACCAGCGAAAGCACTACACCGATAACGGGAATGGCAGCGATAACCTCGAGCACGACCGAGATAACGCTCGAAAAGACTCCGAGGCCAAACGACGTGGAACGCATGAGTGGACGATCCATACCGTCATCAACCTTGAGCGACAGATCGCGACCCCACTCGATACCAAAGCCGGAACCACACACGCTCGCAATGCAAGCTGCCAAAAAGCCGATGGCAGCTGCAATGCCGCCAATAACGGGAATAAACAGCACGAGTACCGACACAACACAAATCAGCGCCGGCAAAAACGCGATTTGGCATACACGCTGAAGCACGCCCGGGGTCTTGGTCATATCTTGGAACGCCTGAGCCACACAGCCCTTTGGCGCATTCGCCACGGGCGGTTGAGGGGCAAACTGCTGAGGCTGAGGCTGACCCTGAGGGGCAGAGGCTGCGGCACCGGCATTGGGGGCACCACACGCGCCGCAGAACTTGTCGTTATCGCCCATGGGGGCGCCACACTGCGAGCAGAACATAGAATCATCCCTTCGTATCTTGAACGAATCACTTGGATCGCAAACGATGTCTTTAGCATCATTATTGCCCAATGTGGGGTCAAATACTCAAAGATGACCGATTTGCAAGGTACACGGCGCCAGCAGGCGGTTCGTTGAATACGTCTGCGTTAGTTCGTTCCGCGGAAGCCCTTGCCGACGATCTCGGAGCTGTCGACGATCGTGATAAAGGCACCCGGATCGACTTCGCGCGCATAGCGGCGTAGTTGCACGGCCTCGCGACGGCTCAGCACGCTCATGATCACCGTCACGCACTTGCCCGAGAAGGCACCGTAGCCGCGGCTGATGGTCGCCGTGCGGTTGAGATGCTTGACGATAAACTCCTCGACCTTAAGGGGCTCGGAACAAATGACCGTGCAGACTTTGCGCAGATGAATGCTCTCAATGGCTTTGTCGACCACAAGCGTCTTGGCAAACAGACCGAGCACGCAGTACAGACCGACACGCGGGCCATACAAAAAGGCCGCGATGGTCACGATGCCGATATCGACCAGCAGCAGGGCGCGGCCAATCTCGAGCGTCGTGCGACGTTTGAGGATCATGGCGAGAATGTCCGTGCCGCCCGTCGAGGCACCAATATCAAAGACGATAGCGCTGCCGAGCGCCGGCAGAATCACGGCAAAGCACAGGTCGAGCCACATATCACCCGTCAGAGAGACATCGGTCGGAATGAAGAGCTCAAACAGCGAGACGTAGGCCGAAAGCGCAAACGAAGCGAAGACGCTCCAAAGAATCGCCTTGCGCTCCAAAAAGATAAAGCCCAAGACGACGAGAACCGCGTTGATAATCCACATAAAGACGCCGACGGGAAGGGTCGGGAACAGCGTGGATAGAATGACCGACACGCCCGAGGTGCCGCCAAAAGCAAAGTGATTAGGGGTTTTAAACGCAACGATGGCAAAGGCCGTAAGAATCAGGCCCAGATTGAGCTCGGCGAAAAAGCGCGGGAAGCCTGGCTCCTGGCTGCGCTTTTGGCCGGCACGCTCGCCGCGCTCGATATCGGTGCGATCGACCACGCGCTCCATCGGCACCACGGGAGGACGATGCACCTCCTCGGCAGCTCGCGATGCCGCCTCTGCCGCGGCAGCCTCAATCGCCCATGCCTGGCTTTCTGTTTCGTGCTCGTCGGCCATTACGGCAACTCCTCGTTAACAATTTGGAAACAATGCGCTCATTAGGGTAACGCGGAACGTGGGGATTGCAACCCTTAGTTAGACGAGCGGTATGACTATATCGGGAGCGTACAGAAACGGCCGGCTACGCTTTTACTTGCGCGGTCGGCCGTTTAACGTTTTCGCAGATAAAACCTGCCAAAACAAACCTGTCTTTTTTGGAAGGTTATTCGTGCTGGCTGGTGCGGTGCTCGTACTCCTCGGGGGTGATGACGTCCTCGATGCGCAGGTTGACGCCCGCCACCTCAAGGCCGGTCATCGCGGCAAGGCGCTCGGTGACACGTGCCTTGACATCGTCGAAGATCGCGGGCGCATAGGCGCCGTACTCGATGATGACGGAGATGTTGACGACCACGCGATTATCATCGGTGACCTCGACCGTCACGCCCTTGGTCAGATTCTCGGCACCAAACTGCTCCTGCACAAAGTGCATGAGGTTACCCTTCATGCCCAGAACGTGCGGAACCTCGCGGGTGGCCATGGCAACGATTTTCTCAATCACGCCGTTGGAATAGGTCAGCGAGTCCTCGGACTCGTCCGCTTCCTCGTCGTCCTCGTCC
Source organism: uncultured Collinsella sp. (assembly GCA_905205145.1). GTDB lineage: Bacteria > Actinomycetota > Coriobacteriia > Coriobacteriales > Coriobacteriaceae > Collinsella. The sequence continues at coordinate 14,804 of CAJLCM010000023.1, read as the reverse complement.
GCATCGTCGGCGGGTTCGGCCTCGACGAGCGCCTCGTCCTCGAGCGTTACGTCCTCGGCCTCGGCGGCGACGGTCTCGTCGGCCTCGAGCTCGGTATCGGCTACATCGACCTTCGTATTAAAAGCCATGGTTCCTCCTTATGCCTGCCGCGGATGCGACAGTCGAATACATATTAGCGGCCGCTAAACAGACGGCCGAAGAAGTTGACGATCCCGTTCTCGCCGTCGCGAATTTGGCCGATCACAGCGCCGATCAGCACGAAGAATGCAATGACGAGCGTGTCCCACAGGCCCAACGTGAGCACCAACACGGCGAGGATAAAGCCGGCGACGGCGCCGAGCGTGGTGTTGGGATGACGCACAGCATAGCTCCAGATGGCAGCACCCGTACCCTTGATGAGACCCACAGCCTCGTCAAAATCCGCGGCTGCCGCTTCTTGTAACTCGGTTGCCTCTGCTTTGGAATCAACAGGTTCGCTCGCCGGCGTGGCGCTCTGGTCAATCGTCAGACGCGGCGTACGAGCGGTCTTATCTTGATTGGTATCACTCACCGGAAACCTCCACGGTCTGGACGGTAGTCTTGGACGGCAAAAAACGGACGCGCGCGGTCGTACCCGGCGCGCCGAGCATGGTATCGCAGGCTTCTTCGATGCGCTGCTGCATCGCGGTAGCCAGAGATGCCACGTCCTTATCGTCAAGCGCGATAGCCTCGACCTTAAAACGGACGTGCGAATCGTCGGGGCCTTGGACGCGGGCCTCGACATGCTCGACCATCACGCGGTCGTCGCGCTCGGCAGCAACCCTGGCGCACGAAGAAAGCGCCGCAAGGGTAACCTCGATATTGCGCTCCCCCGCCGGATGCACGCAGGACGGCTCGCGACGGGCGAACATCAGGCGGAAAAAGCTCAGCAGTACGCCAAACGCCACGACGCCGGCGCACGCCGTCACGACGATGCGCGGCATGGGGTCACGCATCAGCAGCATAAAGCGATACGTATACGGCCCCCAAAACTGGCAGACAAGCGTACCCAGCGCCACGATGGTGGCGGCAAGATACACGATCGCTAGGGCTCGTTTGAGTACGCGCACGCGGCGCTCCCTTCAAATCTCGGCTCTCGAAATGCAAAACGGTTCGCATCATTATAAAAGAGCCGGGTCCGGTGCTCTACGCACGCGGATCCGGCTCATCTATTCCACGAGGCTTGCATGCTCGCTTCATTATGCCCAGATATGCACGGCTCAATCCGTGCTGGCGCTACTCCTCCTCGAGGGCAGCGATGACCTCGTCGGTCATGTCCATGGTGCTGTAGACGTCCTGGACGTCGTCGAGCTCCTCAAGACGGTCGATGAGGCGCTGAACCTTCTTGGCGTCGGCGCCGGAGACCTCGGTCGGGGTGGTCGGGACCATGGTGGTCTCGGAGCCCTTGACCTGGACGCCCTGCTCCTCGAGTGCCTTGGAGACAGCCATGACCTCGTTGGCAGTAGTCCAGACGATCCACTCCTCGCCGGCGTCCTCGTAGTCCTCGCCACCGGCCTCGGCGATGGCCATCATGAACTCATCCTCGTCACCGGCAGCACCGTTGGCGATCATGGTCTCCTTCTTGGCGTTCTCGTCCAGGATCTCCTTGGCGACGACAATCTGGCCCTTGCGCTCAAACTGGAAGGCGACGGAGCCGGAGGTGCCCAGGTTGCCACCAGCGTGGGAGAAGGCGGAGCGGACGTCAGCGGCGGTACGGTTGCGGTTGTCGGTCAGGCAGTCGACGTAGACGGCGACACCGGCAGGACCGTAGCCCTCGTACACGATGTTCTCGTAGACGGCGGCGTCAGCACCCGAACCAAAAGCCTTGTCGATAGCAGACTTGATCTTGTCCTTAGGCATGGACTGAGCCTTGGCCTTGGCAACAGCAGCGGCGAGGCTGGCGTTGTTCTCAGGCAGCGGGTCGCCGCCGAGACGGGCAGCAACGGTGATGTTGCGGCTCAGCTTGGAGAAGAGGGCGGAACGCTTGGCGTCCTGCGCGCCCTTACGATGCTTGGTTGTGGCCCACTTAGAGTGTCCGGACATACGTGTCTCCTATCGGTTTCGACCTAAAGCCCAGCGCAGATGCTCGGGCAATATAAACAAACGTCGTTATGATATACCTACTGGCCTGCGAGATAAACCCCAAAATGAAGGCGTCGTGATGATACAGCCCCTTGGTGCAAAGTAACCTGCCCCCTTTGCACCAAATTAGGACCAGAGGAGGTCGCTGCGGGTGATGGTGGCGCCGATGGCAAAGGGCATGCAGGCGATAACCGGGTACAGGTAGCGCATGTAGGTCGAGCCGTTGCAGGGACCGATCAGGCACACGGCGAGCACGCCCAGCAGCGGCACCCAAATGGCCAGCCCGCGCCACGAATGACGACGTAGCAGATAGACCACCACAGCGATCATGATCCACACATAGGTGGCCGAGCTCATGGCGAGCGAGATAAACGGGATGCGTTGTACTGCCACGCGGTACAGGTTGATCAGGTGGTCGCACCAGCGCACAACCTTGCTATCGACCGGATGGAAGTCAAAGTACTTGAGGTTATCGGGCTTCGCCATGATCTCGGCACTGCGCGCCGTGCTGTAGACCCATGCGTCGCGAGCGCTCGGATAAAAATACCCATAGTAGTTATTGATGAGCGCCGAGATATAGCACTCGGGATCCTTTTTGAACATCTGGGCCCACACCTCAAAATAGGCCTTGATGTCCTCCTGCGAGGCGTACTCGTTAAAGCAATTTTTGACGGCGTCCGACTTATCCGGGTTATAACGGCGGCCCAGATTCTCGTACTTGAGCACACGGTCGATCACGGCACGCTCTTCGTCGGTCACCAAGCCGTCGCAAGGAGCCTCCACGATGGTGCCGTCCTCCTTAACCGTGGGGTTGACGCCCGAGTTGAGGCCGTCGTGCTTTTGGACGAAACGAGCCGTCTGCTGGAACGGAATCGAGAGGATTTCGCGCTTGGAACCAGGCGTGATGTCGTGCGCCGGCATAAAGACCTTGGTGAAGTACATATTAGAGGCAAGGCAGAGTGCAAGCACCGCAAGAACTCCCACCCAGCGGAAACGCGGGATGGCGCCCGAAGGCGCAGCACCAGCCTGCTTGGCTGCACGACGAGCCACATGCGCATCCCATGCGCAAAACGCCGCCGCGATTACGCATGCCGCCAGGGGAAACACTAGGCCGCCGTTGCGCAGAAACGTGGAGCCCATAGCGCCTAGAGCGAGCAGCAGCCAGTCATGGCGCGCAAAGAACACGGGCCTCTGTTCGCCCGCACGCTCGGCATTGGCATCGCGACGGGGCAGGCCGCAGGCCACGAGCTTCACGGTCTGCACCAACAGCACCAAAAACGCGTCGGCAAACAGCACATCTTTGGTAAGCAGTGCCGCGTAATTGGAGAACATGGGCATAAACACAAAGAACAGCAAGATCACGCCGCGGACCGGCAGGCTCACGCCCAGCTTGCGCAGCGACGAGATGGAATAGGCCATGCAAGCGGCCGTAATGACGAACTGAGCGCAGGTGTAGATGACAAGACCTGCGTTGGCGCTGTTGAACAGTGAAAGCCCCAGCTGGACGCACGAACCGATGATAGCCGTGTGCACGACCGGATGATGCCCGTTGAGCAACACATTGGGATTGAGCAAACGCAGGTAGTCACTCGTGCCGTTGGGGTAGTTGAACCACTGGCGAATCTGCGCACCCGTATCCCCCATAAAAAGGCCGGGCAGCGAAGCGATGAGCGTGGGCGCCCAGGCGATCATAAGCACCAAGAAGGGCCCAGCAAAGGGATGGGCCGTGAGCACGGCGTGAGCCACACGCCATACGCGGCCAAAGTGCGCTTCGGAAAACGGAATACGCCGAGAGCTCAGCCAATCTAGACACTCAAAGGCAAGGTAGAAGGCAACGACCGCCAAGAGCATCCAGCCCACACCGCCTATCCAGGCGCAGATGATGCGGGCCTTGTCGCCGAGCACGATCTCGGCCGAATCAGTGAGGTCGTAGCTGCGGCCAAACACCATGCAGACGGCAAAGAACAGAGACGGAAGGATCACCGAGGGACGCCAGGCGTCGCTGCGGCCAAAGAATACGTAGCGAAACGGCAGCGTGAGCAGGCAGGCAAGCGCAAGCAGCATGACCGCGTCGGTATGGCCGGCAAACGAGAGGAGCACCTCGTAGCACACGTACAGCATGCCCGAGGCTTTGGGGTCAATCGCCAAGACCGCGTTGCTCGACACCGGGGCGGGATCGATGGAAAACGCCGTGGTTGCCAACAGCGCGAGCAAAAATGCGACGAGCGTCTGCTTGGCGGGATAGCGCTTAAACCAGACGATGCGGGCAGCGTCGCGCGCAGCCGTTGTGGAGAGGTCGGAATCCTTCACAGTCCGAAAGCCTTTCTAGAAACCTATCAAACTCGGCAAGACCACCACAAAGGTGCCTGTCCCCTTTGCGGTGGTCTTGGTTAGGCGTCCAGGTAGACGCGCTGGGGCTGGTTGCGGTGCCGGGCGAAGATGATGAGCGCCAGGCCGGCGATCACAAGCGGCAAACTCAGCAGCTGGCCCATGGTGATGACGCCTCCCAGCAGATAACCCAGCTGGGCATCGGGCACGCGCACGAACTCAACGAGAAAGCGGACGATGCCGTACCCCATCACGAACACGCCCATAAACGTACCCTGGGGCAGCAGCGGCTTTTTGCGGCTGAGCACCTGCAAAAAACAGAAGAGCACGATGCCCTCTAGGAATGCCTCGTAGAGCTGGGAGGGATGGCGCGGCATATCGCCCGCGGTGCCGCCAAAGACCACACCCCAGGGCAGATCGGTCGGCTTACCCCACAGCTCGCCGTTCACGAAGTTGGCGCAACGTCCCAGGCACAGGGCCAGCGGGGCGCCGATCACGGCAAGGTCGGCGACGGTCCAGGCGTCGAGCTTATACATGCGGCACACGATGATGCCGCCCAAGATGCCGCCCACCAGGCCGCCATGGAAGCTCATACCTCCCTCGTTGGTGGCAAAGATCTCGAGCGGGTGGGTCCAATAGTAGCCATCGCCATAAAAGACGACGTAAAACAGGCGCGCGCCGATGATGAGGCCAAAGACCGCACCGACCACGACACTCGTCAGGTCATCAATCGTAATGTCGAAGCCCCAACGGCGCTGCGTGCGGTACATAACAACCGCCGTGAGCAGAGCGCCGACCACGTAGGCCAGACCATACCAGTAAATGGTGATGGGGCCCGCCGAGATCGCGACGGGATCAAGCATATGGTAGAGGTCGTTGAGCATATCGATCCCCTGCTCCCTACATACAAATGCGGCCGCGGGCCTTGCGCTCGCAGCCGCATATCTGGGCGTAACGTCTATGCGGAGCGTACCGTCCGCAGCTTTCGCATCTTAGAACGGCGCGTACTCGTCGTACAGGTCCTCGGCCTCGCCGGAAGCATTGACCTGCTCAACGCGGGTAACGCCGGGCACATGCTCCTTCAGGATGCGCTCGATACCCATGGAAAGGGTTAGCGAGCTCATGGGGCAGCCGGCGCAGGCGCCCTGCAGCTCCAGCTTGACAACACCCTCGTCGTCGACGCCCACATACTCCATATCGCCGCCATCGGCCTGCAGGTTGGGGCGGATCTCTTCAAGAACCTTCTTAAGCAGCTCTTCGTTAACAGCCACAGGGGCTCCTTTCTCACAATAACGCGGGCACGCCCGCGGACAGAAGCTATGTTACTACAGCCATGTACCCGCTCACGAGCCGTCCATGCGCGCAGACGCGACTTTCACGAGTAGTCAATTTGGGACGGGGCTCTTTTGGCTGTTTTGCCGCCAGCTGGCGTTGGCACGCGCTACTGCTAAGCCTGTCCCCCGGTACCAATCTGGACATCGACGATAACCTGGCGGTAGCTGATGCCACAGGAGTCGAGGATGCGGCGGCTGATGCGTCCGTCATCGGTGTCGGCGTACTTGTTGTCCAGGTAGACGACCTCGCCCACGCCCACCTGAGCCAAAATCTTGGCGCAGTCGTGGCACGGGAACAGCGTGACGTAGACCGTGGAACCCTCGAGGTCCTTGAGCGAGCCACGGTAGTTGAGCACGGCGTTGGCCTCGGCATGGACCACGTAGTTGTGCTTGTCCTGCAGCGGGTCGTCGCTCGTACCCCACGGGAAAAAGTCGTCGTTGAGCGCCGAGGGTGTACCGTTGTAGCCCACCGAAAGGATGCGGTGGTTGGTGTTGGCGATGCACGCACCCACCTGCGTGTTGGGGTCCTTGCTGCGGCGCTGCGCGGCGATGGCCACGCTCATAAAGAACTCGTCCCAGCTAATGACGTCCAGGCGCTTGCCTGACGAAGTTTGATGAAGATCGTCCGACATGACAGACACCTCCGTAATCGCAATAGTTTGACCCATTGTAGCAGGTGAAAGGTGGAGGCGTTTGTCCCACCGGCGCCCTCACTTTTACACGCGGCGGGGCTTTTGGTTGATGCGGTAGAGCTCGGCCAGTCCCCGCAACGTCAGCGCGTCGTCGACCGTCAGACTGTGACCGACCAGCGACGCGAGTGCCTCGGCATCGTCGCCGGTAATGACGATGGGCACGTTGCCTTCCCCCGCGGCCTTGGTCGCGCGCATCTCGGCGAGCACCATGTCGAGCATGCCGTCGATGCGGGCTACCTCGCCCAAGACCACGCCCGAGCGCATGGCCTCGCGCGTGTTGCGGCCAATCACATGCGTGGGCGCCGAAGGCTCGACCTGCGGCAGACGCGCCGCAGCGGCCGAGAGCGAGCGGGCGCCGAGCGCCAGACCCGGCGCGATGACGCCGCCCACAAAGGTACCGCACGCGTCGATGACCTCGATATTGGTCGTCGTGCCCAGGTCGATCACGATGCACGGAGAGCCGTAGACGGCACGGGCCGCCACGGCATCGGCGATGCGGTCGGGGCCGATCTCGGCCGGGTCGTCGTAGTGCACGGGCATGCCGGTCTTGAGGCCCGGCCCCACGGTGAGCACGCGCCCCGTGCAGGTACGGGAAAGCGCCGCCTTCCACGGGCGCTCGAGCGCCGGCACCACGCAGCTCAGCACGGCCGCCGTGGGCACGAGCGCGCCGGGCATGCCCGCATCAGCCGCCAGCGCGGCCATGACTTGAGCGAGACGCATACGCGCTTCGTCGGCCGTAATGCTCGATGGCGTCGTGATCTCGCACGTCGCAAGCGGGCATTCCTGCGCCGCGGCCGAATCCTCTGCAAACAGGCCAAAGCGAATGAACGTGTTACCCACGTCGACCGTCAATATATATGCGCACCCATTAAGCATCGTCGGCGCTCCTTTCGTCTGCCCAGCAGTATATCGCCTACCTAAACCAGTCATCCCAAAATGACTAGGTTGCGGCTATACTGATGCGCGGTCGTTTGCGAGCTCACGCGACGGCCTTTGGTAACCCGACTTCCCGCGCCGCATCCGTAGTGGCGCTCCCGGGGGAAGCGGATATACGCAAAGGAGTTCAATATGAGCAATCCCTCGAACCGCGCCTCGATGCGCGGGCAACTCACGCTGCGCGGTGTCGTCATCGGCGTCCTTGGCTGCGTGATCATCACGGCAAGCTCGGCCTACACGGCCCTCAAGATGGGCGCCCTCCCCTGGCCAATCATTTTCGCTGCCGTCATCTCGCTGTTCTTCCTGAAGCTCATGGGCAACGCCAGCCTCAACGAGGCCAACGTCACCCACACCATCATGTCCGCGGGCGCCATGGTCGCCGGCGGCCTGGCGTTTACCATCCCGGGCGCCTGGATGCTGGGCTATGCCGACCAGATCAGCTGGCTCGACATGTTTATCGTGGCGCTCGCCGGCACCATCCTGGGCCTGCTGGCCACCGCGCTCATCCACCGTCACTTTATCGTGGACGCCGCGCTGGAGTTCCCCACCGGCAACGCCGCAGCTCAGACCCTACGCGCCACCGAGGCCGGCGGCAAGACCGGTAAGCAGCTCTTTGGCTCCATGGCCATCGCAGGCATCTACAGCGTGCTGCGCGACGCCCTGGGCGTGGTGCCCAGCATGCTGTGCACGCTCAACATCCCCGGCGTGACCTTTGCCATCTACAACTCGCCCATGCTGCTGTCCATCGGCTTCCTCGTGGGCTTCGCCCCGGTCGCTTTCTGGTTTGCCGGCGCCCTGTTGGGCAACTTTGGCATCATCGTGGGCGGCACCGCTGCCGGTCTGTTCGACGTTATGACTGCGCAAGGCATCGTCAAGTCCCTGGGCATGGGCCTCATGATGGGCTTTGGCGTCGCCGTCGTCCTCAAGGACATCCTGCCGCAGGTCGCCGGTATCGTCCGCGGTCTTGCCGCCGACAGCTCCACCGACACCGACGAGCAGTCGCTCATCTCGGGCTCCCTTAAACTCGACGCCGGCATCATCGGCCTGGGCGCTGCCGCCATCGCCGTGATCGTCGCCATCGCGCTCGACCTTGGTCCCGTCCCGGCCGTCATCGTGACGCTGTTCACCTTTGTCACCACCATCATGAGCGCACAGAGCTGCGGCCAGACGGGCATCGACCCCATGGAGATCTTTGGCCTCATCGTTATGCTCATCGTGGCTGCCTTCGCGCAGCTCGCGCAGGTTAAACTGTTCTTTATCGCCGGCATCGTGGCCGTAGCGTGCGGCCTTGCGGGCGACGTCATGAACGACTTTAAGGCCGGCGCCGTGCTGGGCACCAACCCGCGTGCACAGTGGGTCGGCCAGGCCATCGGCGGCATCGTGGGCGCCCTGGTCGCTGCCGCCGTCATGGTCGCGCTCGTAACCGCCTATGGTCCGGACGCCTTTGGACCCGACAAGAGCTTTGTGGCCGCGCAGGCAAGCGTCGTCGCCACCATGGTCTCGGGCATCCCGAGCGTGCCGTGGTTTGCGGGCGGCTTTATCGCCGGCATCGTCATGTACTGGCTCGGCATTCCGGCCATGATGATCGGCCTGGGCGTGTACCTGCCGTTCTACATGTCGCTCACGGCTTTCCTGGGCTCCTGCGTTAAGCTCGCCTACGACAAGTGGGCCGCTCACCGCGACGCCGAGGCCGGTCTTTCGGACGAGGAAAAGGCCGCCAAGGACGCCGCCTTCCAGGAGCAGGGCCTGGTTGTCGCCAGCGGCCTGCTCGGTGGCGAGTCTATTGTCGGCGTTATCCTGGCGTTTGTCTCTGTTGGCTTAAGCCTGCTGGGCTAAGCTGAGCAGCTGCTCGACAGCAACCATATTGCCTACGGCTTGCCCGGCCGGTAGCTTTCACGGCTGCTGACCGGGCTTTTTGATATCGAAACAAAGAAAGGCCGGCGCGCTGCGTTTAACAGCGCGCCGGCCTTATCGGTTAAGCTATCGAAGCGTTCCTGCTATGAACCGAAGTTCGTTGCAGAATCTACGCTCGAAACGCTACATCTGCTTGCGACGACGATCGCTCAGCGTCACACCAGCGGCCACGAGGGTGATACCGCCGATGACGAACACCTCGCCCGCAAGAGCGGAGTCATCGCCAGTCTGGGCGAGCGCGGCCGACGTGGCCTTCTTCTTGGCGACAGGAGCCTTTGCAGCAGCCTGTGCAACCTGAGGCTTGGCCTGCGGCTCAGCCTTGGGATGATACTTGTCGTACTCGGCCTGCGCGGCAGCCAGGGCATCCTTGGCATCGCCAAGCTCAGCCAGCGCGGCGGCATAGGCGTCGTTGGCATCGGACAGCTTGGCATCGGCATCGCTCAGAGCAGCCTTGAGACCAGCGGCGGCATCGACGGCAGCCTTATAGCGAGCGTAGGCAGCGTTCAGCTTGACCAGCTTCTCGTTGCCCGTCGTGCCCGCGGCAAGGGATGCCTTGTGGTCGACAGCCTCAAGATCGGCCTTGAGTGCCTCATCGCTGGCAAGCTCGGCCTTGGCCATGACGATCTCGAAATTCGCATCGACGACGGCTTCGTTGGCGGCCTCGAGCTGCTTCTGGGCATCGGCGACACCGGCGACGGCAGCGTCATAGGCGGCCTTGGCGTCGTCGACCGCCTTCTGGGCGCCGGCAAAGCGCTCGAAGGCCTTGTTCGCGGTAGCCAGCTCACCCTCAGCAGCCTTGGCCTTGGCCTGCGCATCGGACACAGCCTGCGTCTTGGCGGCAACTGCCTGCTTGGCGTCCGAAAGAGCAGTCGCGGCCTGGACATCTGCGGCCTGGGCCTTGTCTACACCAGTCTGGGCGGCATCGTCGGCCTTCTTGGCATCGCCAAGCGAGCCCTGCTTATTCGCAAGGTCCGCCTGGGCGGCATCGCGCTTGGCGGCAAGGTCCTTGACCGAAGCGGTAGCGTTGCCATACGCCTCGTTGGCCTGGTCGGATTTTGCCTTGGCGGCATCGCGGGCGCTGCGAGCCTTCGCCTTGTGAGCAGCGGCCTCGGCTGCCTTCGTCTTGCTGTCAGCAAGCGTGACGTTTGCCTTATCGAGAGCCGCCTGGGCAGTAGCGGCCTCGCCCTTGGCCGCATCGAGGTTCTGCTTGAGGTACTCGATGTCGATTCCGCCGAGTGCGTCCTTCGCGGCGTCGTATGCCGTCTTCGCGGCGGCGGTGCCGGACTTAGCCTTCTCGTACTCGCCCTTGGCGGTGTTCATGTTCACATCGGCTGCGGTGAAAGCGTCCTGGGCGGCATCCTGCCCGTTTACAGCTGCGAAGTAAGCTTCCCTAGTAGTTCCAAAGTTCTTCTGCGCCTCGGCGAGCTTTGCCTGAAGCTCCTTGAGCTTCGCCTTCTGCTCCTGCGTGCCGCCTGCGTTGTATGCGGAATCGATGTAGTCGTTCAGGAGCTTCTTGAACTCGGAGACAGTGAAATCAGCCTCACTGTCAAAAGAGCTGTAATCGAAGATTGTTACCTCGGAATCGGTGTTCTTACCGCTACCGGTCGCGATGCCGATAGCCTTCGTGCCGGCATTGATGATGTTGAGATAGTGCCCGCACTCATGGTAGATGCTGCTGTAGTGCTGGTAGATATAGTAGGAATCATATCGATGGTTCCCAAGGTCACTATTCTTCTCGACGTACTTATCGAATGCCTCTTTTTCCTGAGTGTAGAGACCGGTATATGGCCAGCCAAGCGTATCCTCGGTCTCGCCGCCGGTATATGCACCGCCGCCGCCGGCAAGATTTTCTCCATTGTCCCAGTAGCAGCCCGAGTGTCCCCAGATGTTCGATGAATATGATACATTAAGGGCGGCTGCCGCAGTCATGCGGAGGCTGACGCTGAGCGCCGACTGACCGTTCGCCTTGCGGAGGTTGTTCTGGGTGTCGAGATATGTCAAGGCGTTGCGCATCTGCTCCAGGGAGAGCGGGTTGGTGTCGCGAGACATGTCATGATCGACGTACTGGTCATACCATTCGGCCTTGTCAGCGGCACCGGTCAGCATCGATACGGCTTCCTGGGCGTTCTTTTTCTGCGTGGCTGTGAACTGGCTGCCGCCGATGATGTAGTTCATGAAGCCGAACATACCCTGACTGATGACTTCCTGGTCAACGGTCATGTTGGACTTTAGGTCTGCAATCTGCTGCTCAAGAGCCTCAACCTGGGCATTAGCAGCGTCATAAGCCTTTTCCGCGGCGTTCGAAGCGGCGCAGGCTGCCTCCCACTCGCTGCGCTTCTGCTTGCGAACTTCGACAAGCTTATCGTACTCAGCCTTCTTGTCGGCCTCGGTCTGCTGGGCCTGCTCGTATGCCGTCTTCGCGGCGTCACGCTTACTGGCCGCGTCCTTGTACTCCTTGTTTGCCGCATCGTATGCAGACTGGGCAGATGCCACAGCAGCGTTGGCGGCGTTGGCCTTCTCCTGCGCGGCAGCGACGGCAGCCTGGGCGGCCTGCAGATTTGTCTGTGCGGTGGCGTCGGCATCCGTCGCGGCATTGAGCTCCGCCTGCGCGTCCTTGAGCTCACCAGCAGCAGCGATCTTGGCGGCCTCAAGCGCACTCAAGTCGACACCCGTACCCGAGACGGCAGCATCGAGCGCGGCCTGCGCCTGGTTGAACTTCTGCTGGGCGTTATCGCGCGCGGTGGTTGCGGCTGCGAGCGCAGCGGCAGTCTCCTGCTTCTTGGCCTGGGCAGTCGTCAGAGCGGCCTCAGTGTCCTTCTTTTCCTGCTGGGCGCTGGCCTCGGCGGCCTTGGCCTGGTCCAGATTGGCCTGTGCAGTAGCAACGGCCTTATTGGCGTCATCGAGCTTTGCCTGTGCGTCCTCGACGGCCTTCTTGGCGGCCTCGTACTCGTCCATACCCATGGCCTCGAGCTTGGCCTGGGCATCATCGAGGGCCTTCTTGGCCTCATCCTGCTTTGCCTTGGCGTCCTTGAGCGCCTGAGTCTTATCCTCGACACTCTTGTTGGCTTGATCGAGCTGATCGTTCAGGTCGCCCAGCTTCTTCTGCTGCTGCTCGGTCTTTTCGACGGCGGCTTTGAGCTCGTCAATCTTCTCCTGGAGCGCGGCGACTTCTGCTGCGTTCTGCTCGATTTCGTTGTCGCTCACAGCCTGCGAGGCCTGATTCTTTTGCTGCTGCGCCTGCTTTTGAGACTGGCCCGCCGCGTCGGCCTTCTTCTGGGCGGCATCGTAGGCGGCCTGAGCGTCCTTGAGCTGCTTTGCCGACTCCTCGGCCAGCTGGGCAGCCGTCTTTACGACCGCTTGGTTACCGGCGGCAACGGTATTCTCTACAGAACTACCCCCCTGAACAGAATCGCCGTTATCGGTTGACGGTGCGGCGATTGCCGCCAGCGGCGACATGAGCGGCTGAGCGATGAGGCCCGCCGTCAAAACGGTTGCGACGGCGCGGTTGGCAACGCCCTTGACGTTGACGGCCTTGGCCCGAGGCTCAAAGTGTTGTGGACTGTAGTTTGCCATGGCTTTCTCCCTTTGACACGGATGTATCCATACGCTTCAAAATGTAGGAGCTAATTTTTGAATTCTGTTGCGCAACATTGGTCACCGGCGGATTTTTTGAAATTCACGCTCTCGTGCTTCACAATTTCGTCACATTTGAAGGAGCTGGTGCATCATATTCTCGCGGGATGGAATTGAGCCTGTGATTTGCATTTGCTCCCGCGTCATCCGCCCTATCGGATTCCGCATCCAACAGACACCCCGCCCGCCACGGTGTAGAGTTAGGACAACGGGCGCGTTGCGCGGACCGCGCTGGAACGAGGTGGACATGGAACTCGACAAACAACAGATCAAGCGACTACGCGAACGCCATCACCGGCGCCACGGCATCCGCCCTGCCCATAGTGAGGCTGCCGAGCAGGCTGGTCGCTTTTTAAAGCACGCGTTCAACATTCGCGAGGGACGCGCACCCTATCACGTGATCCGCAAGCGTTTTGTAAACGGGGCGCGTCTGACTGGCTCTCACCTGTGTATCCTCATCATCGCCATGCTCATCGCGAGCATCGGCCTCGATATCGATTCAGACATCGCCATCGTGGGCGCCATGCTCATCTGCCCGCTCATGGGCTCGGTTCTTGCCATGGCATACGGTATTGCCACGCTCGACCGCGAGATTGCCGTCGAGGCCGTCGCCGGCCTCGCGCTGCAAATGGTCTTTTGCCTGGTCACGTCCACGCTGTACTTTAAGCTCTCGCCCCTTGGCACCACCACGGCGGCCATCATCGACAACTCGACACCCACCGTATGGGACCTTGCCGTCGCGCTCGCGGGCGGCTTTGCGGGCGGCCTGGGCAACTCGCGCGACCAGGAACCCGCCACGCTCATCGCCGGCGTGGCCGTGGCCACCGCGCTCATGCCGCCCCTGTGCGCGGCTGGTTACGGCATCGCCATCGCGAGCGGGCCGCTGTTCCTCTCGGCCCTTTACGAGTTTGGCATCAACGTCGTCTTTATCGCGCTGGCAGCCGAAGCCGTATTGCTTCTTTTGCGTGTACCGCTCAAGCGCGACCTCAACGGCGACGGCGTCGTAACGGCCGAGGAAGACGCCGAGGTCGATGAGCTGTCGCGCAAGGTGCGCCGCCGCATTATTGTGGGCACGGTGATCTTTGCCATCCCCTGCATCGTCATGACAGCGGGTTCCATTGGCTCGGCGCAGGCCGGCGTGCAGGACGGCTACGGTGTCACCGAAACCACGCGCGAGCTTGCCGCGGTGCTGCCGGGCTTTAAGGATTACACCGTCGCCGTCGAGACCTCGGCTACCGAAGGCGAGGAGGAGGGCATTGTCGAGCGCGAAATTGTCGCCCATGTGACGACAGGCGAGGCGCTCGGGGCGCACGACCGCCGCGTTGCCCGCAAGCTCATCGACCTCAACGTGCCCGAACTCGATCGCATGGAATTTGACGTAAAGTGATGCCGGCGCAGGATGAATACACGCACGGACGCAAGTTACGACGAGGCGCAGACGCGATACGGACACGAGCCAATAGCGGGGTGCAGTTCACACCCGCGCCCCGCTCGCTGTTTTATTGCCGTGAATCAACTGTCCAGATCGACATCGCCAGACTCCACCGTAAACGCCGGATCGGTGCTCACAAGATAAAATCGGGTCACCTTAGTATCTCTAATTAGGTAAATCTGCCCCTGATTGCGTCGGCGCGATATATACGCAACGTGAACCGTGCCGAATTCTTCGCCGTTTTCCTTCTTTAATACCAGGATGTTGGGGTCATCCGTACGCTTAAACTGCCCGTCTGTGCAGATTCCGTCTTGGTCGACCAGCTGCCATCGACAGTTGTCCTCCTCAAGAAAAGCCAGGGTTTCCCGACTCGTTTTGTCATCCCGATAGAAACCATCAATGGCAAACCCTTCGGAAGCGCATTCCTGCATATAG
>CAJLCM010000022.1:0-30321 GCA_905205145.1 uncultured Collinsella sp. | reverse complement strand
TGTCATAGGCACCAGGCCGATAACCGCTCGCAACACTGTCCTGCGAGCGCGAAGGCGGGTTATACGTCGTGGCATGGCGGGAGTCATCGCCGACCAGCTGCCCGGAGCGTGTATACACGGCAACCGACTCAGCTTCACCACGGCGCGTCTGACCAAGCAGGCCGTTGCTCGGCTCGTCTTGGGTGTAGAAGCCCTCGCCCGAAGCACCGCTGTAGCCGTTGCCCTGATAGCCATCGTCATAGCCATCATCGTAGCCGTAGTCGTCGTCCTGGCCATAACCCTGGTCGTAACCCTGCTGGCCGCCCAGGTGCATCTTATTTTTAATCTCGTCAAGGAAGCCCATGGTTGTGTCCTCTCGCGGTTTAGTGCAGGCGCCCCGATAATCAGTGCGCACTTCAGAGCCTTATTTTACTGCAAACTCCGGGCTAAATACTACCCTGCCCAGGCGAACGAGCGTAGAGCCCTCCTCAAGGGCAGGCTCAAAGTCTTCGCTCATGCCGCAGGAAAGCTCAGGCAGGTTCAAATCGGGATGCGCCGCCTCCAGCTCATCCCTCAGCTCACGAAGCCCCGCAAAGGTGCGGCGTGCCACATCCTTATTCCCCCGGGGCGCCATAGTCATAAGCCCCTGTACGCAAATTCCCTCAAGTTCCGCAAGCTCACCCGCGGCGGCGCGAATCTCATCGGGCGAAAAGCCTCCCTTCGACTCCTCACCACTCACATTGACCTCAATGAGCACACGCTGGGGGCCGGCGAGTTCGCCTGCCTCAATCTTGCGGGCAGCACGGCTCGAGATCGCCTGCGCCAGATGCAGCGAACCCACCGAGTGAATCAGCTCGGCTGAGCCCAGCACCGCATTGATCTTATTGGTCTGCAGGTTGCCGATCATATCGAAGCGCACCTCGGGCAGCTCCGGATGCTCCGCCAAACCTGTGAGCTTGCGAACCAGCTCCTGCGGGCGATTCTCGGCAAAATGGCGATACCCCGCCTGGATGGCGGCAACGGTCTCATCGACACCAACGGTCTTGGACACGGCAATGAGGCGCGCGGCGTCGTGGGGACGGCCCGCGCGATCGAGCGCCGCATAAAAACGTTCCAGAATCTGCTCGCGGCGAGCGCGCATCAAGTCCAAATAGTTATCCATTGCCAATCGCCTCCGCTGACAGCCAAACAAGTAGTCCCATGCTAACGCAAGAGCGCGGCCCCGCATGTGCAAGGCCGCGCTCACTTAGGTATTTACAATCTTTCGACGAACGGGGTTACTTACTCCTCGTCGTCCTCGCCATCGTCCTCATCCTCAAGATGATCGAGCAGGTAGCGAAGACCCTCGCTGACCTCGTTAACGGGCACCTTGGCAACGTAGCGTGCATCGACGGCGGGCCTCATGATAACACCCTCGCCCGAAGGCACGCGCATGCTCTCGAGCTCATCCTCATCAGTGCAGGCGATATCACCGGCAGTCATACGCTGTCCGGTCAACAGGAAGGTCAGACGGCAGGCGGCATCGATGGAAATCGAGGCGATGCGATCGAGATAGCGCGATACCATGATGGCGCGGCGCAGGTCGTCATAGTTGCTGTCGTCGTCCATAAAATCGCCCGTGTCCATGCGGTTAAAGGTGCGGAAGAACTTCTCGTAGGCGGCGTGCACTGGCTCGTCCTCGACGGCCAAGTTGCAGATGATGGACATGTCGTTGGTGACGAGCGCAGAAAGCGAAGAGCCCAGCACCTGGTAGACGGCCTCAGCCTCGGCCTCGACCGTGCCGACAAGCTCCTTGGGCAGCGAGATGTCGGCCTTGATCATATGACGCGTGGCGCGGCAAATCTGGCGAACCTTATCGGTCATGCGCTGCAGGTTAAAGTCGACGTAGATGATCGTCTGCAGCAAGCGGAAGTCGGAGGCGACTGGTGACTGCGTGGCAATCAGGTTGTAGCAGACGGCCTCCAGGTTGGCGCAGCGTGCGTCAATCGAAAGCGTGCGCTTCTTGGTCTTGGTGGCGAGCTTGCGGTCGTCGGTCACATAGGCCTTCACGGCATCGTGGAGGGCCAGATCGACGGCCTCGTAGATGCTCAGCATCTCGTGACGGGCCTCGATGAGCTGACGGGAAAACAGTTTGCGCATGGTTCACTCCAATCAGTTGGGTGCGGTCATGCCGCCCGCACAGTGAATACGCACCGGACCAGATCCGATCGGCTTGGGACTAGTCGCACCGATCAGCCAAAGCGGCCGGTGATATAGTCTTCCGTCCGCGAGTCCACCGGGCTGGTGAAGATCGCGTCGGTTTGACCATACTCGATGAGCGTAGCGGGCTCGCCGGCAACTTCCTGCAAGAAGAACGCGGTGTAGTCACTGATACGAGCTGCCTGCTGCATTGAATGCGTGACGATGATAATCGTCATCTCGGGCGCCAGCTCGGCCATCAGATCCTCGACCTTAGAGACGGAAGTGGGGTCGATGGCGGAGCAGGGCTCGTCCATCAGGAGGACATCGGGTTGCACCGCAAGCACGCGCGCGATGCACAGACGCTGCTGCTGACCGCCCGAGAGCGCCAAACCATCCTTGTTGAGCTGATTGGATACCTCTTTCCAGAGGTTGGCGCGCTTGAGCGATTCTTCCACGATGTCATCGAGGTCGCTTTTGCTAGTCACGCCCTGCAGACGAGGGCCAAAGGCGACATTCTCGTAGATGGATTTGGGAAACGGGTTGGGCTGCTGAAAGATCATGCCCACGCGACGACGGAGATCGACCGGATCGACACCCTCGGCATAGATATCGTTGCCGTCGAGCGTCATGGTGCCCTCGACGCGCGTGCCCTCAATCAGGTCATTCATGCGGTTGATGCAGCGCAAAAACGTCGACTTGCCGCAGCCCGAAGGGCCAATGAAGGAGGTGATGGCGTTTTTGGCGATGTTGAGGTCAAGCCCCGTCAGCGCATGAAAGTCACCGTACCAAAAGTTGAAATCCTTGGCCGTAATGGCCGCTTGCTCCAACGCGGGAGCGGACTGATAAACGGACATGGGACTCCTTAACTAGCGACGCTTGCGCGACAGGAAGCGCGCAAACAGGTTGAAGGCCAAAATGATCACCATCAGCAAGAGCGCGGTGCCGTAGGCTGCGTTCATGTTGATGCCGTCGTTGGCAAGCAGGTACAGGTGAACCGTCATGGGGCGGCCGGAATCGAGCGGCGAAATAGGCAGGTTGATGGCCTGGCCCATGGTGTAGAGCACCACCGCGGTCTCGCCAATGGCACGGCCGATGGCGAGGACGATGCCCGTGGCAATACGGCCAAAGGCAGAAGGAAGCACGATCTTGGAGACAACCTGCCACTTGGTGGCGCCCAGGCCGTACGCGCCCCAACGGATATAGCGCGGAACGGCGCGAATGGCCTCTTCGGTGGTGCGCATGACGATGGGGAGCATCAAGAGCGCGAGTGCCAGAGCGGCAGAGACCATCGAAAGGCCCAGGCCCATAGCCTCGACAAACAAGGCGTAGCCAAACAGGCCCATAACGATGGAGGGCACCGAGGCCAAAGCGTCAGCAGCGTAGCGAATGAGCTCGACGACCTTGCCCTGCTTGGCGTACTCGGCCAGATAGACGGCTGCCAGCACAGCGATCGGCGTGCAGATAAGCATGGCGAGCGCCGTCACGTAGACGGTCGAGACGATCGTGGGCCAAATTCCGCCCTCGGCGTTGACGCCCTGGGGCCAACCGAAGATAAAGTCGAGCGAGATGTGTGGCAGGCCGTTGATGACCACGTAGGCGATGATAGCGACCAGCACCAGCGTGGTGATGTAGGCAGCGGCACGAAACACGCCAAGCATGATCTTGTTGGACAGGTCCTTGTTGATGCGGCCCTTCTTGCCGTGGGAAAGGGCACGCTTGATGCGCTCGCGCGACGAGGTCGTATCGACCGTCGTGTCAACGGAATCGGACATAGCCTACCCCCTCTTCTTCTTGGAAATCAGACGGACGATGCCCACCAGCGTGGCGGAGATGATAAACAGGACCACACCCATGCCGAACAGCGCCGAGCGGTGCAGACCCGAGGAATAGCTCATGTCGAGCGCAATCTGGCTCGTGAGCGTCGAGATGGGGCTCGCAATGCTGTCGGGAATAACCGGGGCGTTACCTACGACCATGAGCACGGCCATGGTCTCGCCGATGGCACGGCCCATACCCAGCACGATGGCATCAACGATACCCAGCTTCGCGGCAGGTAGCACGACCTTATAGATGGTCTGCCACTTGGTGGCGCCCATGGCATACGATGCCTCGCGAATGCCCATGGGAATGGAATTGAGAGCATCGATGGTGAGCGTGGTGATGGTAGGGACGATCATGATGGCGAGCACAAACCACGCCGTCAGCGCACCAAAACCAAGGCCGCCGGTCAGTTGTGCGATAAACGGGCGGATGATGATCATGCCAAAGAAGCCGTAGATGATGGAGGGTATGCCCGCCAGCAGGTCAACGGCGGGGCTGATGAGCTTGCGCACGCGCTTGCTGGCAATCTCGACCAGGTAAACGGCCGTACCCACGCCCAGCGGCACGCCCATGGCGAGCGCACCGACGGTCACCAGACCCGAGCCGGCAAGCAGCGACAAGATGCCGTAGTGGCCCTCGGAAGGCGCCCACGTAAAGCTAAAGAAGTCCGCCAGACCGATGTCGGTAAAGACCGGCAGCGCCGAGTACGTGGTAAAGACAAAAATCAGGATGACGGTGACGACCGCCAAGAACGCGCAGGCAAAGAAGATCCACTGCAACGCCTTCTCCTTGAGATAGGTACTGCGCGACACCAACGCCAGCTCACGCTTTTTGGGTGCCTGAGCCTCCTGCTCAAACTGGGGGGTTTCCTGTGCTTCCACGCTACTCACTCCCCTTTCCGTCGTTGGTGACGGGAATAAAGCCCGCCTCGCGAATCTGCTTGTCCATCTTCTCGGACGTCACATAGTCAATGTAGTCCTGCGCCTGCTGCGAAGGCGTACCCTTCACAAAGAAGTAAAGGTCGCGCGAGATGGGATAGCCGCCACTTGCGACCGTCTTCTCGGATGCCTCGACATGGTTAACCGAAACGGCCTTAACCGAGGTTTTTGCGTTGAGGCTCTCGACGAAACCCAGCGAGATGTAGC
This sequence comes from uncultured Collinsella sp., assembly GCA_905205145.1. Lineage (GTDB taxonomy): Bacteria > Actinomycetota > Coriobacteriia > Coriobacteriales > Coriobacteriaceae > Collinsella. Next base: position 25,195 of record CAJLCM010000022.1, on the reverse strand, counting down.
CAATGGCGCCACGCGAGCGGGACACGACGTCGCGCACTTGGCCCGTACCCGAAAGAACGGCTGAGCGACGATCGAACGGCGTGCCGTCCATCACGATGGTACGGAAGGCCTCGCGCGTACCGGACGCCTCGTCGCGGTTGATAACCTGAATCTTCAGATCCTCTCCGCCGACTTCTTTCCAGTTGGTGATCTTGCCGGCGTAAATATCGCGGAGCTGCTCGGTCGAGAGATTCTCGACCTGGTTGTCGTCGTTCACGATGACTGCGATGCCGTCGTGCGCGATTACGATCGGTGCCAGGCCAAAGTCTTGTTCGTCGGCATTGAGGCCACGAGACGAGCTGGCGATGTCGGCCGTGCCGTTGCTGACGGCCTCGATACCCGCAGAGGAGCCAAGGCCGGAGACGAGCACATCGATGCCGGTCTCTTCCTTAAAGCCCTCGGCCGCGATCTCGGCAATGGGGAGGCACGTGGTCGAGCCGGCCACGGTAATAGAAGATGTGGAAGATCCCGAGGAGCAAGCACACAGCGTGAGCGTAAGCACTGCAGCACTCAGGACCGATGCGATCTTTCTCATAGCATCACGCCGATCGCAGCATGGCGCCCACAGGTGCCGCCCTCGTTGCGGTAGGAATAAAAGCGGTCGTTCTGACGAACGGTGGAAAGCTTGGTGTCCACAATGCTGCTCGCCTCGACGCCGGCGTCCATCAGCGCCTCGCGAATGGCGGCGGAAAGATCGAGCATACGAGAAGCGGAGGCATCGATGCACGCGAACTCGGCGGCAAAGCGATCCATAAGTTCTTGGGACACCTCGTACTCGTCGCCCAGGATATGGGGCCCAATGTAGGCAGAGATGTCGTCCGACTTGCAGCCAGCCGCCTTACAGAGCGTTTGGCACGCCTTGGCGGAAATGCGCGCAATCGTACCCTTCCAGCCAGAATGCACCACGGCAAAGCCGCCGGGAGCCACCAGCACCACGGGAACGCAATCGGCAAAGCAGAGCATCACGGGCACCTCACGGGCCGTGCAGACGATGGCATCACAGCCCTCGGCAATCTGCTCGCGAATGTTCTCGAGATCATCGGCACCGTTCGAGGTCACCGTCACGACATGGTCACCGTGTACTTGATTGGGAACAAGCAGGTTGTGCTCGCACTCGGCGGCACCCAAGGCCTCGAGTGCGCGGCGACGATTTTCTTGAACGGCAAAGGGGTCATCGCCAACATGCGAGCCCAAGTTGAGTGAGGAGTACGCATCTTCGGAAACACCGCCAGCGCGTTCGGTGAAGGCAAAGCGAACATCGAGCGTCGCGCCCTCCACCAACGTAACCCCATCATGGTCGACACGCGAAACGCTGTCCGCACGTGCTGCCATACTAAAGCCTCCTAATAACACAAGTATCGCGGCGACGCCGCAGCAGTCCGTGCCACACGGCTGCCATACTTCATCAAAAGGATACCCGCAGCGGTAGGGACCAAACGTAAGGGAAACGTAAGGAGATTGGAGACTTTCGTTTACAAAGGCGAAACACAACAAAAAAGGGGTGCGCCCAATCGGACGCACCCCATGCAGGTCACTGAGAAAAACGAACTAGAAGCTGCCGCGCTTGAGGAAGTCGGGAAGCTCAAACTGGTCGTTGCCAAAGTTGGGGAGCTCGGTACCACCGACGTTGCGAGTCGGGGCAGCCTGAGCCGGGCTCGTGGCAGGAGCGGTGCGCTGCGGCTCGGCAGAAGCAGCGGCCTTGCTCTGGGACTGCTGAGCAGCGAAGAGCTCGTCCTGACGGTTGACGTTGGAGTCGGAGAAGCCCGTGGCGATAACGGTGATACGCACCTGGTCGCCCAGGGACTCGTCCACAACGGTACCGAAGATGATGTTGGCCTCGGGGTCGACGGCATTGGCGACAACGTCGGCGGCGTCGCTGATCTCCTGAATACCCAGGTCCTTGGAACCGGCAATGGAAAGCAGGACGCGCGTGGCACCATCGATGGAGCTCTCGAGCAGCGGGCTGGAAATAGCCTGCTGGGCGGCGTCGACGGCACGGGTGTCCCCAGAAGCGGTACCGATGCCCATCATAGCGGTACCGGCCTGCTTCATGATCGTCTTAACATCGGCGAAGTCCAGGTTGATGATACCGGGAACGGTGATGAGGTCGGTGATGCCCTGGGTGCCCTGGGAAAGGACGCCATCGGCGATTGCGAAGGCCTCGAGCATGGTGGTCTTCTTCTCGGCGATGTCGAGCAGCTTGTCGTTAGGGATAACGATCATGGTGTCGACGCAGTCGGAAAGCGTCTTAATGCCCTCTTCGGCGCTCTTCTTGCGCTTGCGGCCCTCAAAGGTAAAGGGCTTGGTCACGACGGCGACGGTCAGCGCGCCGACCTCGTTCATCGCGATATCGGCAACGATGGGAGCAGCGCCGGTACCGGTGCCACCGCCCTCGCCGCAGGTGATGAACACCATATCGGCGCCAGCGAGCGCCTCGGCGATGTCGTCACGGGACTCATCGGCAGCCTTACGGCCGACCTCGGGGTTGGCACCAGCGCCCAGGCCGCGGGTCAGGTCGGTGCCAATGTGTACCTTGATATCGGCATCAGAGATCGCGAGTGCCTGAGCATCGGTGTTGATGGCAACAAACTCGACGCCGCGGATGCCCTCTTCGATCATTCGATTGACCGCGTTGGTACCGCCGCCACCGACGCCGACCACCTTAATGACGGCAAGGTAGTTGTTGATCTCTGTCTCGTGCATGTCGGTCCTCCGAACAAAGGTTATAGCCATAGCATGGGTTGACCCCTGCGCACATTAACCTTCAAGTTGAAAGTAAATGCAAAGGTAAACCGTATTATGTTTGCACATTATGAACGTATCAGTCAAATAATTGACGGTGAAAACCAAACAAACCAGATAAACGGCGCGGTATGGCCCCTCAACAAAGCATCAACCAGCGCTACGAGGTCGGAGCGTTCCTAAATGTATAGTTACCCGGAGAACGCACATTGATATACGTTACGCCCTCTACCTGCGAAAGCAGCTTGGTGACTACGCGCTCCTTCTTGACGATATCGTTCGAATCGCCCAGCGACACCTCAATGCCGTTATTGAGGTTTGCCGAGATGGCTTCGACCGAAGGCGTGGAAATATCCTTGACTTGTCCCAAGAACTCGCTCGAAAAACCACGCACATAATCCAAGCCAGCCTTAACGGCCTTGGAGCTCACCGCCTGGCCGGAAACCGGAGCGACATCCGCCGAGACATCAGTCAACAACACCGCGCCATAGTGCTTAGCGAGCGCCAGCGCGGCATCAATGCCGGTCAGGGTATTTGAGCCCTGCCCCGTCGTGATGACGTTGCCCTGGTCATCCACTTCGACCGACGTCGACAGCGGGGCGATCCAGGTGTCATCATCCCCGATGGCCCAGGCAAGGTCATCGGAGCTGATATAGGCAATTGCGATGACCTTGCGCTCCATCGGCGTAATGATGAGCGTATGCGGGAACTGACGCTGGACATCCACGCCCGACACCCACGGGTTCTGCTTGAGGTCCTCGGTAATCTGGTCAGGATCGACGTTAAAAAGCGACGTTCCCTCGGGCAAATCGATCAGCTGGATAGCATCGTGCTTCGTCACATGCTCGCTGCCTTGAATCTGAATATCAGTGGCGGTAAACAATCCAGAGTTGATCACCACGACGGCAACGACGACGAGCACGGCCAAGACGGCCAGAACGCCGCCCACGATTTTGCCTTTGCCTGTAACGAGAGAAGCGGCGTCTGACGTTTTATTTGCCATCGCCCCAAGTGAAGACAACGGGTTGACGCCTTTTTTACCCGAAGGCTTCTTGGCGGTAGCCGGCACCGATGTCAGCGAGCGCGGTTTCGATGCGCCCAGCGTGCGACCCGGACGCGGCGCTTTAGTTCCCGTCGAGGGCTTAGGAGTTGCCATGGGACGGGCAGGTTTGGCGCCCATAACAGGCTTTGACGTCACCGAGGGACGCGAGGACTTTTTTGCGGCCGGACGATTGCCGAGCTGCGAGCCGACAACCGGACGACTGGTCTGTCGAGCATGCCCGACAGACTTAGAGTGCGCGACGGTATTGCGTTGAGGTTTGGCAGGCGCGCCGGAACGCCCTCCGGCGCGGCGGAAGGTGGGTTTCGATGCTCTAGAAGCCGAGGAATTTAACTTCCGGTCTGAGCTCGATGCCATACGCCTCCCTCACCTTTCCGTGCACATGTCTGATAACCGCGGCAACGTCATCGGCCGAGGCAGTTCCGTTATTAACGATAAAATTAGCGTGAACGGGCGAAACTTCCGCGCCGCCAATCGAAAAACCCTTTAATCCACAATCCTCGATAAGCTTGCCCACACTCGCATCGGGCGGGTTGCGAAAGACCGACCCGCAGGATGCGCGACCCATGGGCTGCGTACGCTTGCGCCTCGTCAGGTACCGCTCCATGCGCTCGCGAATGTCGGCCTTGGGCGCCGGTTTAAGCTTGAGCACGCACTCGAGGATAATCTCATTGCGGGGAAGGCTACATTCGCGGTAGCCCCAAGTGATCTCGGACCCCGCATAATGCTTGATACCGGATGCCGGGTCAAACGTTACGACATCCTCAACCAGCGAGCCAATCCACTCGGTCCGTGTGCCGGCATTCATAGATATCGCACCGCCAACCGAGCCAGGGATGCCAACGGCAAACTCAAGGCCCGAGAGGCTACGCGACAGGGCATCGTTGACCAGGCGCGCAAACATCACGCCCGCACCGACCGTCAGCGTACAACCGTCATCGGCAACAACCGTGCGCTGAAACTCACGTCCGAGCGAAATGACGGCGCCGCGATAACCGCCATCGGCAACCAGCAGATTGGAGCCCTTGCCGATGATGACCCACGGCACCTGCTCGCGATCGAGCACCGCCACGGCGCGGCGGAGGGCATGATAGCTATGGCACGTCACAAAGAGGTCGGCCTTGCCGCCGATACGATAGCTCGTATGACGCGCAAGGCGCTCGTCCTCGATCACATCCGTGTCAATCATGCCCGAGAGCGCCATGACGGCGTTAAACAGACCCATTAGACTTAAGCGTCTTTCTTGGCAGTCAAATACTCGATAAACTCGGGGCCGACGGTCGTAACGTCACCGGCACCCATAGTGAGCAGCAAGTCGCCCTCGCCCACCATCTGCTCGAGCTCCTGATTGAGCTCAAGACGGCTGGAGCAGTACACGACCTCCTTGCCAGGATGCTTGGCGCGCACGGTATCGGCGAGCATCTTAGAGGTAACACCCGGAATGGGCATCTCGCCAGCCGAGAACACATCAATCAGCAGCAGTTTATCGGCATTGGCAAATGCATCGGCAAAGTCGTCGCACAGGGCCTGCAGGCGCGAATAGCGGTGCGGCTGGAACACGACGTCGACGTGCTTGTAGCCCAGCGACGAAGCGGCAGCAAGCGTCGCCTTGATCTCGGTGGGGTGATGGCCGTAATCATCGACCACGGTGATGCCATCGATATCGCCCACGTGGGTAAAGCGACGACGGACGCCCTCAAAGCTCGAAAGCGCCTTGGCGGCGGCGTCGATGTCAAGGCCCAGGACATGGGCGACGGTGAGCACCGCCGTGGCGTTGAGCATGTTGTGGCGACCGGGATTACTCTTGATCTCCACAGCGTGCTCAGTGCCGTCCTCAAAGCGAACGATAAAGTCGCTCTGGATGCCCTTGACATCCGGGTGCATGCAGACGATGTCGTTGCTCTCGGCAAAGCCGTAGGAAAGCACGTGACGGCCCGTCGACTTGGCGAGCTCGACCAGATGCGGGTCCTCACCGCAGACGATGACGGTGCCGTCCTCGCCCACCAGGCTCATGAATTTGGCGAAAGTCGCCTCGATCTCCTCGATACCCGAGTAGTGATCGAGGTGGTCGGCCTCGACGTTGGTCACAATGACCACGTTGGGGTTCAGGAACAGGAAGGAACTGTCGGACTCGTCGGCCTCGGCGACAAAGTAGTCGCCCGAGCCGTTCTTGCCGTTCGTGTCATAGCCCTCGACGATGCCACCGATCAGGAAGCTCGGATCCAGACCCATGCGGTCGAGCATGGTGGCGCACATCGAAGACGTGGTGGTCTTGCCATGCGTGCCGGCAACAGCGACGGTGGTGTAGCCGTGGCCCAAAGCAGAGAGCATCTTGGCACGGGGCCACACGGGAATACCAAGCTCGCGAGCGCGCACGAGTTCAGGGTTGGACTCCGGAATAGCGGTGGAGACAACAACCACGTCGGGCTTGACCTCGTCGATCGTGGCGGCCTCATGGCCCACATGCACCTTCACACCAGCGCGGGTAAGCTGGCGGATATAACGTGACGTCTTAAGGTCGGAGCCGGTAACGGCATAACCGCGCTCGTGCAGAACGAGGGCGATGCCGCTCATGCCGGCGCCGCCGATACCGATAAAGTGGGCGCTCTTAAACTCGGGCGCGGAGGTTGCAGTCTGGGAATCAGCCATGTGCTCGTGTACTCCTTGCGTAAACACTGCCTGTAACCCGTTAACTGTACCGCACCTACCGCATCAGCGCGAGGGCGACCGACGATATCCCGTCTAACTAACGCAAACCCTCTACCGCATCCGCCAGAAGAGCGGCGGCCCTATCCTGAGCCAGACCACGCGCCGCCTGACGCATGGCGTCGCGTGCCGCCGCGTCATCGACCAGGTGCAGCAGCTCATCGGCAAAGGCAGAACCGTCGATATCGGCATCGGCGCAGAGCACGCCGGCCCCGGCGTCGACCAGATAACGAGCATTGGTGGTTTGGTGGTCGGCCGTCGCATGCGGATACGGCACGAGCACCGAGGGCACGGCGAGCGCAGCGATCTCGGCCACGCTCGATGCGCCCGAACGCGAGAGCACCAAATCGGCAGCAGCCAGCATATCGCCCATGTTGTCGATGTAAGGCTGGACGCGGTAACGCTTCGCCTCCTCGGGCGTCAGCGCCAAAGCGCGCTCGGTCTCCTCAAAGCCGTCGGCACCCGTCGAATGCAACACATAGAGGTTCTTGCGCGAAAGCAGCTCGTTTTTGAGCGAAACCACGCGCTCGTTGAGGTGCTGGGCGCCAAGTGAACCGCCAAAGACGAGCAGCAGCGTAGCGTCCTCGGGAACGCCAAGTACCTTGCGGCCGCGAGCGCGATCGCCCTCGATTACCGAGCGACGTACGGGGTTGCCGGTCATGAGCACGTGGTCAGGGTCACCTTCGCGCTCAAAGACCGAACGCGCTGCCGGTACCGAGATACACACGCGAGCGGCGTGGGAGTTCATCATCTTGTTGGCCAGGCCCGGAACAGAGTTCTGCTCATGTAGCAGATACGGAACGCCTGCGCCCTTGCACCACCCCAGCAGCGGAACCTCGACATAGGCACCGAAACCGATGGCGGCATCGGGCTTGCCGACCTTTGAGAAATAACTGGCGAGCGCACGCTTGGCCTTGTTGACAAGCCACAGCGAGGTCAGCGCCGTCCAAGGACGGGAGCGGTCGAAGCCCGTGACCGTAATGGGCACAAAATCAAATCCAGCCTCGGGGACCAGACGACCCTCGAGCTTGCGCGACTGGCCCACGAACACAACGTGGTGGCCACGATCACGCAGCTCTTCGGCCAATGCGAGCGCGGGGTTGATGTGTCCTGCCGTACCGCCGGCTGCAATAGCAACGGTCATCTTATCGGTCATGGTAGTCCCTTCGTACACGCGGTCCCTGGTCGTCGGTGCGCAGACGCGCCGACGGGTCCGAGTTCAAATCGATTCGATTATATCCGCCGCCCGCGTTGCGAGGGCTGGGGCGCTGAGGACGACCTTGCGGCGCCGTTCGCTGACGCGGGCGGGCTGCCGGCTCGGTCGCAGAGCCATTCAGGACGGTAAAACCGTTACGCGTAGATCGCTCGCCGCGCACGTGGGGCATGCCGGCGGTGCTCTCATCCATAACGGCAAAGCTCTCGCGGCGACGGTCGTACTCATCGCGACGGGCGCTCTCATACGAAACGCGCAGGATCAGACCGGCGAGCATAAGCGACACAATAATCGAAGAGCCGCCGTAGCTAATAAACGGCAACGGTTTGCCCGTCATGGGAAACACGTTGAGGATGCCCAGCGCGTTAATCAAAAACTGCACCGCGAGAATGACTGCGGAGCCAGACGCCATGAGCGCACCCCGACGATCGGTCGCCTGCTCGGCAATGCGAAACGCCGAGTAGATCAGCATCGCAAACACCAAGAAGAACAGCACGGTTCCGACAAAACCGACTTCCTCGCCAATGATGGCCAGGATGTAGTCGTTGTGCGCCTCGGGCAGATACGAGTACTTCATGGTTGAGTTGCCGATGCCACGGCCGAACAGACCGCCCGAGGCAAACGCCATGATGGCAAGCGTGGCCTGATAGCCGTCACCATATTCGTCGGCCCAAGGGTTCAAGGCAACCTGAATACGCACCATACGGTATGGCTCTGCGACAAGCGCAATCACGATCACGAGAATGCCGAAGATTAGCACGCCGATGATAAATCTGGGGTCGAGACCCGCAAACAACGCCATGCACATGAGGGTCAACAGGATGATCAGGACAGTACCGAAATCGGGCTGGATAAAGATCAGAAAGAGCGAAATGCCCAGGTAGATGCCCATCTTGCGAAGGAATTCGTTGATGTTGCCACCGGGCGAAAAGAAGCGATCAAGCATGATGGCCGAATACGCAATGGCAAATGGCTTTAAAAACTCGGAAGGCTGGAACTGAATACCGGCGATGTTGAGCCAGCGCGTGGCGCCACGGCTGCCGCTGCCCACCAAGAACACCAGAAGCAGTAGCCCTATCATGCCGATAAGGAAGATCCTGAGCACATCCTCCCCAAACCAGCTGTCCGGCAAAACGCGCACGATGGCAATCAGCGCCAGAACACCGACCACGGCAAACGCGGCCTGTCGACCCAGAAAAAACGTCGCCGAGCCATTCTCGTGCAGCGCCTCGACCGAAGACGCCGAGTACACCATCAGCAGGCCAAAGCATACCAAGGTAAACAAGCAGGCCATGAATATCAAACGGGGGCGCATGATACGGGCGGGAACGCCGGCAATATAGCGTTCGCTAAACGACTGCCCGCCGCGACCGGAACGCGGTGTGCTGCGCCGCGAGGAAGCACGGTCCGAGTCGGGCCTCCTCATACCTTGTCGGGGGCTCTCCTCTCTCACCGGCAACCCCTATTCCATTTGCGATTTCGCCGCAGCGGCAAGCTGGGCCACATAGTCCTTAAACACGCGGCCGCGCTCCTCATAGCCCGAGAACTCATCGAACGAAGAGCAGGCAGGAGAAAGTAAGATCACGTCGCCACGGCTCGACAGCGAACGGGCGACGTCCACGGCATCGCGCAGGTCATCCGCCTGGGCGATATCCACATCGCCATCGACATCGGCCTCGTCCATAGCGGCGGTGAAGCGCTCGCGCGCATCGCCAAAGCAGACGACCGAGCGTACGTTATCCATAACAACGCGCGCGAAGTCCGTGAGCGGCGTGCCCTTATCGTGGCCGCCGAGCAGCAAGATCACGTCGTCATCGGGAAATGCCGTCAGCGCCTTCTCGACCGCATCAGTGTTGGTCGCCTTGGAATCGTTGACGTAGCGCACGCCGTCAATCTCGCCACACGGCTCCACGCGGTGCTCGAGCGGCTGGAACGAGGCCAGACCGCGGCAGACACCATCGACATCGGCACCGACTGCCAGGGCAGCCGTGGCAGCGCACAGGGCATTGATAACATTGTGATGGCCCGAGATCTTGAGCTCGGATGTAGCGATGAGCGGAGTCTCGACGCCCTTCAGGCGCACGATCATCTTGCCATCGCGCACAAAGGCGGCATCCTCGCCCTCGGGCTCGTCAAAAGCGACCTTGCAGATGCGATGACCCGGCGTGTAGATGTACTCATCGAACTCGTGAATGCCGGCGTCTTCGACGTCGACAACCACCAGATCGTCATCGACCATATTGTCAAACAGTTTGATCTTGGCAAGCGCATAGTTCTTATGGCTCTTATGCCAGCCCAAGTGGTCGGGAGTGATGTTGAGCAGCACCGCCACGCGAGGATGAAGCTCGGCGGTCGTAGCAATCTGGTAGCTCGAGAGCTCGGCCACAAACCACTCGTTATGAGCTCGGCCGTCAATCTCGTTGACCGGCGGCTCGCCGATGTTGCCGACAGCTACGCTGGCCTCACCGGCAGCCTTGAGCAGATAATCAGTCAGCGACGTGGTAGTCGTCTTGCCGTTGGTACCCGTAATGGCAATCCAGTTATCGGGCGACAGGCGATAGGCAAACTCGGGCTCACCCATAATCTGGGCGGCATGCTCGCGCCCGGCCTTAAAGAAGCCCGAGAACTCCGAGATGCCCGGGCACGTCACGCATACGTCATAGGCGCCCTCGACCTGTTCGGTCCCATAGACAAACGACGCACCAGCAGCCTCGAGCGCACGCGTGGCGTCATTGGGCTCAGAGGTGCCGCCGCCATACACGGTAACGGCGCTTACGCGCTCGGGATGTGCCAGCGCCCAGCGGGCGACATCGAGACCGGATTTGCCCTGACCCAAAACGAGCAGGCTAAAGACATCAGCAAGAGGCATGAAAGACCACTATCCCAACTGGAAGAACAAAGCAAGGCCAACGGCACCAAAGGCCGCAGCGATAATCCAAAAACGGATGACGACCTTGGTCTCGGCCCAGCCCTTCTTTTCGAAATGATGATGGATGGGCGCCATAAGGAAGACGCGCTTGTGCGTAAAGTGGAAGTAGACAACCTGAATCATGACCGACAGGGTCTCAACGATAAACAGGCCGCCGATGATGAGGGAGACGACCTCGGTGTTGGTCATGATGGACGTGCAGGCAAACGCGGCGCCCAGGGCAAGCGAGCCGGTATCGCCCATAAAGATGCTCGCCGGATAGCAGTTGAACCACAGAAAGCCCAAGCAGGCACCGGCACACGCGGTGCAGAAGATGGACAGGTTCACGTCTCCGTGCAAAAACGCCATGGCAGCCATGGCGAGCATGGCAATCATGGAGGTGCCGCCAGCAAGACCGTCAAGGCCATCGGTCAGGTTCACGGCATTAGAAAGACCGGCGATCATCAGCCAGCAAAAGACAATGTAGAGCCACGGGAACGAAAGGCCGCAGATGGTGGTCGAAAGAACACCGAGGTCAATCGTCAGGCCGCCGGGAAAACGAATCTCGGGGGCGACGCCGCACCAGTTAACGGCAAGTACCGTAAAGGTGACACAGATAATGGTTAGACCGATCATCTTGGCATGAGGCGTCAGACCGAGCGAGCGCCCATGCGTAACGGAGGTCAGGTCGTCAATCAGGCCCAGCACGCCGGTCGCCAGCGTGGCGAGGAGCACGAGCACGAGCTCGGTGGTGAGCTTGCCCATCAGCAGGCAGGTCAGCGAGATCGCGACGAGGATGACAACACCACCCATGGTGGGCGTTCCCTGCTTAACCAAATGACGCTTGGGGCCATCGGCACGAACCTGCTGGCCGATACCCTCGACCTTGAGCAGCTTGATCCACCACGGCATGAGCAGCAGCGCAATGGCGGCGGCGATGCCAAGCCCCAAAAAAGCCTGATACGTTGGATACGAGGGATTGCCGAACATGGGCTAGCACACACCTTCCACAAAGCGGTCGAGCTCAACAAAGCGGGAACCCTTGACCAGTACAACATCATGTTTTTCAAGCGCGCCGCCCATGCGGTCGAGCACCTGCTGATAATCGGAGAACACCTGGATGCGGTCCTCGTCCATGCCCATCATGCGCGCGGCATCGGCCATAAGCTGGGCCAGCTCACCACCCACGCACGCCAGCATGTCGAGCTTCTTGGCGGCGGCATAGGCGCCCACGAGTTCATGCATGCGAGGAGCCTCATCGCCCATCTCGCCCATCTCGCCCAAGATCGCCATGCGAGACCCCGTGCACGAAAGCGAGCACAGCAGATCGAGGCCAGCAGCCATGGATTCGGCACTGGCGTTATAGGAATCGTCGATGACGCGGGCACCGCTCTTGGCGCGTTTGATCTCCTGGCGGTGACCGGTGATCGTGAGGCCCCTAAAGGCAGCATCGATCTGCTCGGGCGTCACGCCCAGGCGATAGGCAACCGCGGCGGCCTTAACGGCATTTGGGACGGACTGCACGCCGGGGATGGCAAGCATGGTATCGATTGTCTCGCCCTGACCAAAATCGAGAGTAAAGACCGGACGGCCCTCGTCATCAACTCGAACGTCGCGGGCACGGACCTCATCATCGTCCGAGACGCCGGCCAGCATCACGTCGATACCAGCAGGCTGGGCGAACGTATCGCGAATGAACGGCGTAAAGTCGTCCTCGTCGCCCAAAACCAGCAGCGGCAAGAAGTCGCCAGCGGCGCACATACCCTGGACAATCTCGGCCTTAGCGCGGGCGATGTTCTCGCGGCTACCCAAAATGCCGATATGAGAGGTACCAATCTTGCTCACGATGGCAAGGTTGGGATTGGCGGACTGGGACAGGCGCTCGATCTCGTGGAAATGGTTCATGCCCATCTCGAGCACCAGGACCTCGGTATCGGCCGGAGCGGAAAGCACCGTGAGCGGCATGCCGATCAGGTTATTGAAATTGCCCTTGGTGGCCCAGACACGATAGCGCTTGGCGAGCACGGCGGCGAGCACGTCCTTGGTCGTCGTCTTGCCGATGGAACCGGTAATACCAACGACCAGGCAGCCAAGCTCCAGACGGTACGCGTGCGCCAAACGCAGCAGAAAGTCCTCGGGATCATCGGTCAGCAAGATGGCACAGCCCTTGTCCTGCGCCAGCGAGACCAGCTCGGCCTCGGGCTCACGCGTCATCACGACGGCGCCGGCACCCGACTGGACGGCACGGGAAGCAAAATCATTGCCGTCGACGTTTTCACCGGGAAAGGCGACGAAAATCGTCCCTTCCTCGACCTGACGCGAGTCGATAACGCACCCGCGGCATACCCGATCGGCTTCTCCCGTCACGGTTCGGGCCCCTGTTGCGGCCGCGAGGTTGTTGACGGCGATCTCTATCATTGCAGCTCCCCTGTAAACCTAATAATGCTATCGGCGTATTGTATCCCAGCGCCGCGCATGCGTGGTGCAGGGCATGTGAACACCCCTCATATGGGACAACAAACCACGCCCCATAGATTGTAACCCCCTACTTCGTGTGCGGGATACCCAGCACGTCGAGCGCGTTGGCCATAATGGACTGGAACGGCACCGCAGCGGCATCTGAGCCGCTCGGCGTTCCGTCGAGCGTGATATAGCACAGCACCTTGGGCGATTGTGCCGGCGCAAAGCCCATAAAGGACGACATGTAGTTCTCCTTGAGGTAGCCGCCGTTCTCGTCGGCTCGTTCGGCCGTACCGGTCTTACCCGCCACGTCATAGCCGTCAACCGCGCCGCCAACGCCCGTTCCCTCGGACACGACCGTCTGCATGCACGATGTCACCTGGGATGCGGCGTCCTCAGAAATCGCGCGTTCGCCTTCGCCCCAGTCCTTCTCGTCGCCTTTGCTGGACTTATAGAAGTGCGGGGTCATCATCACGCCGCCGTTGGCGATGCCGCCCACGGCACGTGCGATCTCAATCGGCGAGACGGACAGCGCCTGTCCAAAGCTCATCGATCCCAGCGTGGCGCCGTCATACTGGTCACGCTCCTTGACGATGCCCAGGCTCTCGCCCGGAAAATCGACACCGGAGCTGTGACCGATGCCCCACTTGTCCACATAGGCGGCAAAGTCGTCGGCACCGATCTTGCGCCCCACCAGGACAAAGCCCACATTGGACGAACGGCGCATCATCTCGCGCACATCCATGGTCATGCCATAGTCGCGCTTATCGGCATCGGTAACGGTATCGTCGCCCACCTTGATGCTCGCCGGCACCTCAAACGACGTACTCGATCGTACGACGCCCAAGTCGAAGCCGGCGCCCGCCACGAGCGTCTTAAAGACCGAGCCGGGCTCGTAGGCGTCAGTGACCAGGCGCAGGTTCATATCCTCGGTCTTGGCGTTCTCCAGATCGGTCTGGTCGTAGGTCGGGTACGAGCAGGCTGCGAGAATTTCACCGGTCGTGGGGTCGGTGACCAAAGCCGAGCCGTTCTTGGCCTTTGTCTTCTCGACAGCCTCTGCCAGAGCATCCTCAGCCGCACGCTGGATATTGACGTCGAGCGTCGTCACGATATCAACGCCGTCGACCGCGGCCACCTTTTTATAGGCACCGCCCGCGATATAGCTGCCGTCCCTCGCGCGCTCGCGTACGAGAGAACCGTTCGTGCCGGTCAGAAGCTTGTTGTATTGCTTTTCGAGACCCGTCAAGCCGTCGTTGTCCACATTCACTACACCCAGCACCTGCGATGCCAGATTGCCGTATGGATATACGCGCTTCATGGCCTGCTCAAAAAGCACGCCGGGCAGGTTCTTCTTCTCCAGCACCGCAGCATCGTCTTCGTCCACTTGGCGCTTGATATACACCCAGGTGCCATCGGACTCGACGAGCTTGCGGCAGGTCTTTTTATCGATTCCAGTTGCCTTGACCAGCGCCGACACCGTCTTGTCAACATCCTCGACAAGCTGCGGGTTCACGGCGATGTTGCGACATTCGACCGACGACGCCAGCACGTTACCGTTGCGGTCGTAGATGGTGCCGCGTTTGGCATAGAGGGTCTGCGCAAGCAGGCGGCGCGCATCGGCACGCTCGCGCAGTTTATCGGCTTCGACAATTTGATAGTCGGCAAGGCGAAAGACGCCCAAGCCCAAGCCAAGCCCAATGAATCCCATGACGGCTTTGCGGCGAGGCAGAGGCGCGCCTGTGAGCCATTCGGTCGACGAACTCTTGCGCGACCTGGTGTTATGCACTTGAGGGCCGCCCGAGCCGCGAAGTCGCGACGCCGGGTCGTTGCCACGGGACTGCCCGGCGTTGTAAGATTGCCGACCCGTTCCTTGATAACCAGAACGTCCCCGCGACGAGGGACGTCCAGAACCGCGGCCCCCATCGGAACCGCGGCGATAGTCATTTGTCATACTCAGCTACCGTCTTGCTACTGAGCGGTCGCGGTCGCGTTGGCGCCCGCGGCTGCATCCTGCGAAAAGTCAAGTGTAACGCTCTCGCTGGGCTCCACCATGCCATAAGCGCCCGCAAGGTCGCGAATGCGCGTGTCGGCGCCATAGACCGAATGCATGACCTCCAGGTCGGAGCTCTCATCGGTCGCCTTTTCGAGCGTGTTGGTAAGCTCGGCGTTGCTGTTGAGCACCTGGGCCGTAACGCCGGCGAGCGCCACGCGGGCGACGCCGATCGTCATGAAGATAGCCGCAATGATGCAAAACGTTTTAAGAACGCTCATGAAAACCGGGCTTACCGCCTGGTTTGCCTGACGGCCCGCGCCCGTGTAGACATCAAAGCGCGGCGTGCGCTGCTCAAGGGGAGCAACGGGGGCCTGCGGCGTCTCACGATAGGCGGGCATGGCGTTCATATCATAGGCGAGTGCTGCGCTTGAAGTGTTGTAGCCCATGATATGCCGCCTCCCATCCCGAGTACGTTGGTAGTGTGTTTAAGCTTCGTTTATGGTGCGAGCGGGAGGTCCAATATCGCGCGGTCGCGCCTACAGACGCTGCGCCACGCGGATTTTGGCTGATCTCGCCCGAGGGTTGCGCTCAACCTCATCAGGCTGGGCAACCAAGGGTTTGCGGGTGATGACCTTGAGTATCGGCACGTTGCCGCACACGCACACCGGAATCTCCGGCGGACACGTGCACCCCTGGCTCATCTCCTTAAAGTGGTTCTTTACGATACGGTCCTCGAGCGAGTGATACGAGATGACGCAGATACGTCCGCCCGGGTTGAGCCACCTGGTGGCGGCATCAAGCCCTCGTTCGAGCACATCGAGCTCGTGATTGACCTCGATGCGAATGGCCTGGAAACTTTTCTTGGCCGGGTGTCCGCCATGCCGACGAGCGGCAGCCGGGATACCCGCCTTGATGATCTCGACAAATTGGCCGGTGGTTTCGATCGGTTCTTGTTCGCGGCGGCGCACGATCTCGCGCGCGATCTGCGAGGCGAACTTCTCTTCGCCGTAGACGCGTAGAATCCGGGCGAGGTCGTGTTCGTTATAGGTGTTGATGACCTCAGCTGCGTTTAAGGTGTTATTACCCGGATCCATCCGCATGTCCAATGGGGCGTCCTCGTTATACGAAAAGCCCCTGCCAGGGATATCGAGTTGCGGTGACGAAACGCCCAAATCGAACAGGAAGCCATCGACCCCGGGCACCTCGGCCGAGCAAAGCAGCTCGTCCAAGTCGCCGAAGTTGCCCTTCAGCAGCTGGTGCGGAACGCCGGGAACCTCGCGGTCCAGACGGGCGCCAGCGGCCTCGAGGGCCATGTCGTCCTGATCGACGCCGAGCAAAAGGCCCGTCTCCCCCACCTGCGCGGCCATCTTTACCGAATGGCCGGCACCGCCAAGGGTGCAATCGCAGACAACGGAGCCGCTCTTGAGCTGCAGCGACTCAAGCACTTCGCCGAACATGACAGGTTCATGCCGATATTCTTGTGTCAAGATCCCACGCTCCATCCGTTACCCGTGCCTTGCCCTTACGAGAAGAAGAGGTCCAGCAGGGCCTCATCGTCATCGTCCTCATCGGCCGCGACGCGATCCCAAACCTCAAGGTGGTCGTAGTTGCCCACAACCGTGACCTCGCGGTCGAGGTTCGCCTGCTTGCGGAGAGACTCGGAAAGACCGATACGACCGGCGCTGTCCACGTCCATCGACGTGGTGCGCTTGTTGATCGCCCTCATGAGCTTCTGGTCATTAATGTCACGCGGGTTAAAACCCTCGTGGCCCTCACGACCCGCGAAGAGTCCTTCGACCCACTTATCGAAGGCCTCGGCAGAGAACACGTACAGAGCATCGACATCCAGGGCTTTAAACACGCGAACGTGCTCTCCAAGCTCCTCGCGAAGGGGTGCAGGCAGGGACAGACGACCTTTCGCATCGAGATTGCGCTCGTATGCACCAGTCATTCCCATGTGCGCCCTCCCCTCGGTTACTCAGATGGCACGTACGTGGGGAACCACCCCGCCTGTCGACGTCATTAATAATATGGGGAACCGCCCCATTTTTCAACACCTTTCCCCACCCCTTCCCCCACCCCACCCCACCACTCCACCCACCATATATTGCAAAACACCCCCAAGCATATGTTCGAAAACACAATATGTTGTGTTTACAGCAACGGCGGGATGCCACCTGTGGCACCCCGCCTTTCAACCTCAACCTTCAAGTTGACCTTGAGGCGATTTTTGCGTCCCTTTACATGCCGTTCACATCGCCCCCAAACTCCCCCACCCAAGGCACATTCGGCCCACCACCGCGATGACAAGTGGCGAAAAATGGGACGAGCCCCAGATTGCCCCTGCGCGCGCAAAAGCACGCCGCGGCAATCTGGAGCCCGTCCCCAAATACCTGTGAATTTGCAGATCAGCGATGTGTTAACGATGTGCCAGCGGGTGCGCCGCCAGATAGACCTCGGTAAGCTGCGTACGATCGACATGCGTGTAGATCTGCGTGGTCGATATATCGGCATGCCCCAAGATCTCCTGTAGCACACGGAGGTCTGCGCCGCCCGCAAGCATATGGGTGGCAAAGGAGTGACGCAGCGTATGGGGATGGAGTCCCACCAGCCCCACCTGGCGCCCATAGCGCTCACAGATGGCATGGATGCCCTGGCGCGACAGACGGCGGCCGTTCTTATTTAAAAAGACCGCCGAGGTCTCGGTTCCGCGGGCATGGGCCGCCAAGCGAGAACGTCCCTCAGTTACATAGAGCATCAGAGCTCGCGCCGCGCTTCCCACCAGCGGGGACAGGCGTTCCTTTGAGCCCTTACCGCGAACGAGTACAAAGCCATCGTCAATATGGATATCGCCCACATCGAGCCCCACCAACTCGCTCACACGCAAACCGCATCCGTAGAGCACTTCCAAGATGGCATGGTCGCGCAAGCCCATCTCGCCCTCGGGGAAGTCTTGATCGAGCAGAGCCGAGACATCCTCCACCGATAGATACTCCGGCAAACGCTCAGCCTTTTTAGGCAGGCGCAACGCCGCCGTTGGATTTTGGGCTACAGCCCCATCGCGCACCAAAAAGGCATGCAGGCCCTTCACGGCCGCAAGCGCACGCTCCACCGAAGCATCGGAATAGCCCCCATCGCGACGGTCGGCGACAAAGCCCTCCACGACCTGACGAGTCACCTCTTCAAAAGACACAATACCCGCCCGCTCCAGATAGGCGCAGTACGTCGTCAGGTCACGACGATAGGCCGCAATCGTGTTGCGCGCCAAACCCCGCTCGACCGCGAGGTAATCGAGATACTCCCCCGCCGTCACGGCGAGCGACGAGGGAGTAGCTTCGGTATATTCCTTATTCGCCGGCACCCTTAGTCCGTAGCGAGGTTCATGGGCGTCACCTGCAGACGGTCGACACCCTCGTGCTGGCCGATCGAAGCGCGCACGAACTCGCGGAACAGCGGCTGCGGATTGGTCGGGCGGCTCTTGAACTCGGGATGAGCCTGGGTTGCCACATACCACGGATGCACGTCGCGCGGCAGCTCGACCATCTCGACCAGGCGCTCGTCGGGCGAAAGACCCGAGATAACCAAACCGGCGTCCTCGAGCTGGTCGCGGAAGGCATTGTTGAACTCAAAGCGGTGACGGTGACGCTCATAGACGAGCTCCTCGCCATATGCCTCGCGAGCGAGGGTATCGGCGGCGAGCTTGCACGGATAGGCGCCCAGGCGCATGGTGCCGCCCTTCTCGGTCACGTCCTCCTGCGAGCTCATCAGGTCGATGACACTATACGGGCCATCCGGATCGAACTCGGAAGAGCTGGCGCCGGCAAGGCCGACGACGTTGCGGGCGAACTCGCACACGGCCACCTGCATACCCAGGCAAATGCCCAGATACGGAATCTTGTGCTCACGGGCAAACTCGGCCGCGAGGATCTTGCCCTCCAGGGCGCGCTTGCCAAAGCCGCCGGGGACCAGGATGCCCGAGGCGTCGCCCAGGACCTCGGAGACGTTCTGCTCGTCGAGGCTCTCGCCATCGACCAGCTGGACGTCCACATGGCGATCGTAGAAAACGCCCGCATGGTGCAGGGCCTCGATAACCGACAGGTACGCATCGGGCAGCTGCGTGTACTTACCCACGACGGCGATCTTCACCTTGTCGGCGTGATGGTTGGCGTGATTCTGTTTGCGCAGGAACTCGTTCCACTCGCTCATGTCGCGCTCACGCGGGTCCAAACCCAGACGCTCGCAAATGCGCAGGTCAAAGTCCTGCTCGGCAAGCAGCTGCGGAACATCGTAAATGCTCGCGCAGTCCTCGTTGGTAAAGACGCAATCGGTGTCGACGTCGCAGAAGCTTGCGATCTTTCCGCGGATAGCGTCATCGATATGGTGGTCGGAGCGCAGCACGATGATATCGGGCTGGATGCCAAAGCTGCGGAGCTCCTTGACGGAATGCTGTGTGGGCTTGGTCTTGACCTCGTGGGCGGCGGCGATATAGGGAACGAGCGACACGTGGATGTAGCAGACGTTCTCGGGGCCGGCCTCCTTGCGGTACTGGCGGATGGCCTCGACAAACGGCTGCGACTCGATGTCGCCGATCGTGCCGCCCAGCTCGGTGATGACTACATCGGAGCCGGTCTGCTCCTCGATGCGGCGGAACTTGTCCTTAATGGCATTGGTGACGTGAGGAATCACCTGCACGGTACCGCCCAAAAAGTCGCCGCGACGCTCGCGGGCGATTAGGCTTTTGTAGATGGCACCGGTCGTAAAGTTGGAATCGCGGGTCAGGTTCTCATCAATAAAGCGCTCGTAATGACCCAGGTCCAGGTCGGACTCGTAACCGTCCTCAGTAACGAAGACCTCACCATGCTGGAACGGGCTCATGGTACCGGGGTCGACGTTCAGATACGGGTCGGCCTTCTGCATCGTTACTTTGTAGCCACGCGACTTGAGCAGACGGCCCAGCGAGGCCGCGGTGATACCCTTGCCCAGGGACGAAACCACGCCACCGGTTACGAACACATGCTTGGTCATATTGAGTTACCTGCGCTTCCCGTAGAAGTTGTTTATCCACATCTTACGGGTCTTCATTGTAATACTCGTGCCGCGGACCGTTCGCAATTTTTCTCGCATGCGATTGCATTTCTCAATCTTGAAACAAAACGCCGCCCAGTTTCCCAGGCGGCGTCGCTATGGCAAGGGTTACATGCTGCTATCGATCAGCAACCTCGTCCTCAAGCATTTCTTGAACGAGCATGCCGGTACGGACACCCTCAAGATACCACTTGCCATGTTCGGTGAGGCAAATGCCATTTGCAAGCTGACCGCCGTCGTCGCTATAGCGCGAGACGACATCAATCATGCCTTCGGAATCCAAGCGATCGATTGCGGCGCGGGCACGATACGGCGAAACCCCCACGCGCTCGGCAAGCGTTTTGCGCGAGAAACCATACGGCCCGCCATTGTCTTCGGTTTGCTGGTCGATCTCCATCAACACCAGCACCTCAACACGCTTCATATCGTTGACACTCGCACGACCCTTGCCCGCCATAGCAGCCTCCTCAAACCGAGCACGAGCATCTAACGCGCCGTGCGCGACCGACACACCTCACGATGGCAGGTAATATCCATCATGCGGCATCCCGCTAAGGATGAAACAGTTACGGTTATTGTATACCGCTCAAATTGTTTCTAGGCAGGTAAACAGCTATTTTTCGCCGAAATAGGCGCTTTATTGATCAAAAAGCCGTACCGGGCGCTAACCCGATACGGCCAAAATGCAATGCAATTACCGCGGTGCTTAAAACTTAGCGATGGAAGAAACCGCGGCGCTCAAACTTGGGCTCGCAGCACACGTTGATACCCAGTTTGCGCAGTACCGTCTCGTCCGTCGGCGAGATAATCACGCTAAAGAAGGCGTCGCAGCCGCGCAGCTGCTCCAGGCCCGAAAGGACGCGAGCAGCCGTCTCGCTCGTGGCCGAGGTGATCGACAGCGCCATAAGCGTCTCGTCGGTGTGAAGGCGCGGATTCTTACTGCCCAGGAAATGCGTCTTGAGCTTGCTGATGGGCTCGATCGCCTCATCGCTAATGACCTCGAGCTCAAGGTCGACGCCCGAGACATGCTTGAGGGCGTTCATAATGAGCGAACTTGCGGCCCCCAGGCGCGTGGAGGTCTTACCGGTCACCACGGAGCCATCGGGCATGACCATGGCACCCACGGGACCACCCGTCAGCTGCTCCCTGGTGAGGGCCGCCGAGCGCGCCGGTGAGTAGTTCTTATCGATGCCGGCTTTCTTCATAATAATCTTGAGACGGTCGACTTGCTCATCGCCCACGCCGGTACGGCGCACATTTTCGACCGCGGTAAAGTAGCGGCGGACGATCTCCATCTTGGAAGCGTCGCGGCAGGCATCGTCATCGGTGATGGCAAAGCCAACCATATTGACGCCCATGTCCGTAGGGCTCTGGTAGGGGCTCTTGCCCAGGATCTTTTCCATCAGGGCACGGACTACCGGGAAGGCCTCGACGTCGCGGTTGTAGTTGACCGTGGTCTTGTTGTAGGCCTCAAGGTGGAAGGAGTCGATGATGTTGGCGTCATCGAGGTCTGCCGTGGCGGCCTCGTAGGCAATGTTGACCGGATGCGTAAGGGGCAGATTCCAAACCGGGAAGGTCTCGAATTTGGCATAGCCGGCGGCCGTGCCATGCTTGTGCTCGTGATAGAGCTGAGACAGGCAGGTGGCAAGCTTGCCCGAGCCAGGACCGGGGGCAGTGACCACGACGAGCGGTCGGGTGGTCTCGACAAACTCGTTCTTGCCGTAGCCATCATCAGACACGATCAGATCGACATCGTGCGGGTAGCCCTCGATGGGATAGTGCAGCTTGGCAGGAATGCCGAGCGCGTTCAGGCGGTTGCGGAAGACGTCAGCGGCGGGCTGGCCGGCGTACTGGGTGATAACCACGGCCGCGACAGCAAAACCGTTGCCGCGGAACAGGTCGACCAGGCGCAAAACGTCCTCGTCATAGGTAATGCCCAGGTCACCGCGAGCCTTGTTTTTCTCGATGTGGTTCGCGTTGATCGCGATGATAACCTCGACATCGTCGGCGATGCTCTTGAGCATGCGGAACTTGCTGTCCGGTTCAAAACCCGGCAGCACGCGGCTCGCATGATAGTCATCGAACAGCTTACCGCCAAACTCCAAATAGAGCTTGCCACCAAACTGCGAGATGCGCTCCTTAATATGAGCGGCCTGCAGCTCGATATACTTCGCATTGTCGAAACCCTGGCGCATGTATGGCTCCCATCCCGTTTCCAATTAATGTTCTAGGCGATTATAACGGAGCAGACCCTCCCCAACGCCCAAGCAATCAACTGGCACCAACCAAACACGCCATCGATAAGTTGCGGTGAAATAGTTCCCGTTTAACCCCTCAAGACGGCCAAACAGGAACTATTCCACCGCAACTTCCCCTTTTTGGTTCAAACAACCCTGGCCTTTGTATCAATAATGGAAACGTCGCAGGTGGAGCATAAGTCAGCGAAAGCCCGCCAGAGCGAGCAAGGTGACGTGAAAGAGGAGGGCATAGACCTTTTGGCCATGCCCGACGATTGAACGTCAGATTGCCGCTCTGGCGGGCTTGCAGCGTCGAGTGGTTCCGGCGTTTGGTAAAACGCCGGAACACAAGAGCGCCCCCTCCCGCGCACGGAACGGAAGGGGGCTAAAGGTAGGAGTCTACCGGTGGGTTTACCCCACCGGACAGACGATGACCAGGTGATCCTCTACAGGATCGTCAAGGTTTCCGTGGGGTACCCGTTGGGTACTTAGAGCAGCACGCAGGCGACGGTCAGGATGACGGCGCAGACGACGGAGAGCGCGACGATGAGCTTAAGGGCAAACTTGAGCCAGGTCGTCCACTCGATCTTGGCCAGGGCGAGACCGCCCATGATGGCGCCGGAGGTCGGGGTGAACAGGTTCACGACACCGATGGCGGCGGAGAAGATCATGACCATGACCTCGGGCGAGAAGCCGAGCTTAACAGCCAGCGGTCCCATGATGGGCATGGAGACGGTGGCCATACCGGAGGTCGAAGGAATCAGGAAGGACAGGCCGAAGTAGACCAGGAAGCTCATGGGAGCGAAGATCACGCCGGACAGGCCAGCCAGGGCATTGGCGGCAGCGTCGAGGACGAAGACGTCGAGGCCGGTGCTAGCCATGAGGACGGAGATGCCACGGGCGAGGGCGATGACGAGAACAACGGACATCATGTCGGCAGCGCCGGTGATGAAGGTGTTGACGATCTGCTTCTCGGACAGGCCACCGATGATACCAATCAGGATAGCCATGAGGAAGAACCAGGTGGAAGCCTCGTCGAAGTACCACTGGCCAATGGGCAGGCCGGTGATCAGGGCAGACCAGCCCTGGACGACGGCATTACCGTCGGCGTCGTAGACAGCGCCAGCGTCAAAGAAGTTGGCGACGCCCTCGTTGAGGTCGGCCAGCGGGATGAAGCCGACGATCATGACGACGAAGGTGAAGGCGAAGGCGATCAGAACACCCTTCTGACGACCGGTGAGCTTGACCTCCTTGTGGACCTCGGAAGCAGCCTTGCCATGTGCCTCTTCGGCGTCCTTGAGCTCCTGCATCGAGAGGATGGTGGAACCCTTGTCAGCCTTGACCTTCTTGGCATAGTTCATCACGAAGACGATGGACATGACGGTGGTAACAAGCCACAGGACGGCACCGAGGCCGATGATGATGGACTGGTTCACGGCAATGTCAACGCCGGTCAGGGCGTCGACGGCAGCGCCGACGGCGAACGGGTTAACCGTGGAGCCGAGGCAGCCGCAGCCAGCGCCGAGCAGGACGGTAGCGGCGCCGACCATCGGGTCGAAGCCGGCAGCCATCATGGTAGCGGCGAGCAGGGCGTAGAAGGGAACGGTCTCCTCGCACATACCATAGGTGGTCCCACCGAGGGAGAAGATGAGCATCAGCACGGGAATGAGCATGATCTCGTTGCCCTTAAGCTTCTGCACCAGGACGGCGATGCCGTTGTCCAGAGCGCCGGTCTCGGTCATCATACCGAGGAAGCCGCCCAGGATCATAACGAAGAGGCAGACGGGCAGAGCGTCAGCGAAGCCCTTAATCGGGGCGGTGCAGAAATCGCTCAGACGGGCGGCAGTAACCGCGCCGCCGGACGTGCCGGAGACGATAACGGTAACAACTGCAACAATTGCCAGCAGAGCAAGAAGAATGGTGAACGATGAAGGCATACCGCGCTTTTTCTTAGCGGTCTCAGTCATAGTTCTCATCCCCCCTTCATAAATCATTTACTGATCTCGCCCGAAGCGGCTCTTCCGTGCCGTGCCTGCCGCTCGATGCGAGATTTTTACCAGATAAAGCCGCTCGGGGTGTGCAGCAATACACCCCGAGCGAGATGCTAGATGCTCTTACTTGAGCGTGGCGTACATGACAGCCTTGATGGTGTGCATGCGGTTCTCGGCCTCGTCGAAGACCTTGGAAGCGGGGCTCTCGAAGACCTCGTCGGTGACCTCCTGCTCGGTGATGCCGAACTGCTCGCACTTCTCGGCGCCAATCGTGGTGTTGGTGTCGTGGAAGCTGGGCAGGCAGTGCAGGAAGATGGCACCCGGGTTGGCCATAGCCATGACCTCGGAGGTGACGCGATACGGGGTGAGCTGAGCGATGCGCTCGGCCCAGACCTCGTCGGGCTCGCCCATGGAGACCCACACGTCGGTGTAGATAACGTCGGCACCGGTGACGCCGTCCTTGACGTCGGTGGTCAGCTTGATGGTGCAGCCGTTGGCCTCGGCGATGGGCTTGCAGGCCTCGATGACGTCGTCGGCGGGCATGCACTCCTCGGGGCCGCAGGCCACGAAGTTCATGCCGAGCTTGGAGCAGACAACCATGAGGGAACGAGCGACATTGTTCTTGCAGTCGCCCATGAAGACGAGGGTCTTGCCCTTGATGTCGTAGTTGAAGTTCTCCTGGACGGTCAGGATGTCGGCGAGCATCTGGGTGGGATGCCACTCAGTGGTCAGGCCGTTCCACACGGGCACGCCGGACTTAG
>CAJLCM010000021.1:0-30361 GCA_905205145.1 uncultured Collinsella sp. | reverse complement strand
AAGAGAAGAGGCGGGGCATGCCCCGCCTCTTACACCACATCTCTGCGCGCTACCGGCTGAAGCACAGAACAGCCCCCGTTTTGGCTCTCAAGACGCTAAAACGGGGGCTGTTTTTGAGTTTATGACCTCTGCGGGGCTCTGCGGGACAGTTGGAGAGGCGGAAATTGCAGAATACTCGCGATTTTGCACGTCGCGAAGAGGGGGACGTCCGCTTTGGCGCGTTACTTCCCCTGCACCATGGTGAGGGAGATCTTCTTGCGGTCGCGATCGACCTTTTCTACCCACACCTTCACCGTGTCGCCGACGCGCACCACGTCGCTGGGGTGCTTGACGAAGCGGCTGGCCAGCTTGGAGATGTGTACGAGGCCGTCTTGATGTACGCCCACGTCGACGAAGGCGCCAAAGTCGACGACATTGCGCACCGTGCCCTTGAGCTCCATGCCGGGCTTCAGGTCGTCGATGGAAAGCGCCGAGCGGCTAAAGACCACCTCGGGCGCGTCGTCGCGTGGGTCGCGGCCGGGCTTCTTGAGCTCGTTGACGATGTCGATAAGCGTTAGGGTGCCGCATTCCAGGTCGCTTGCCAGTGCCGAGATGCTGCCCAGGCGGCGCTCGATGTCGGGCACGCCGCCGCGGCTGAGCTCGCTGGCTGCCACACCGGCGCGGTCCAAGACGGCCGTTGCCACCTCGTAGCTCTCGGGGTGGACGCTCGTCGCGTCGAGCGGGTTCTTGCCGCCGCTGATGCGCAAAAAGCCCGCCGCGTTGAGATATGCCTTGGGTCCCAGCTTGGGAACCTTTTTGAGCTGGCGGCGATCGGTAAAGGCGCCGTTTTCCTCGCGGTAGGCCACGATGTTCTTGGCCACGCTCGGCGTAATGCCCGACACGTATCCCAGCAGGCTCGCGCTCGCGGTGTTCACATCGACGCCTACGCGGTTGACGACGTCCTCCACCACGTGGCCCAGGGTGCGTGAGAGCTCGGCCTGATCAAGGTCGTGCTGGTACTGACCCACGCCAATGGACTGGGGCGGAATCTTGACGAGCTCTGCCAGCGGATCTTGCAGGCGGCGGCCCAGGCTCATGGCGCCGCGCACGGTGACGTCCAGGTCGGGGTACTCCTGGCTCGCGAGCTCGGAGGCCGAGTACACCGATGCACCGGCCTCGTTGACGATGGTGTAGCGGAGGCCGGGTGCCTGCTCGGCAATGAACTCCGAGACGACTTCCTCGGTCTCGCGGCTGGCGGTGCCGTTGCCGATAACGATGGTGTTGACGCCGTCCTTTTTGACGAGGCGGGCGAGCTCGCGCTTGGTGCCGGCGACGTCGTGGCGCGGCTTGGTGGGGTAGACCACGCCGTGGTCAAGCAGCTTGCCGGTCTCGTCCATGACGGCGACCTTGCAGCCGGTGCGGTAGCCCGGGTCAAGTGCGAGCACGCGGGCGCCGCGCACGGGGCGTGCCGAGAGCAGACCCTCAAGATTCTTGGCAAAGACGTTGATTGCCTCGGTCTGGGCGCGTACGGTGAGCTTGGCGCGGGCCTCGCGCTCCAGCGAGGGGGCCATGAGGCGCTTGTAACCGTCGGCGATGGCGGCATCGAAGACGGGCGCGAAGACGCCCTGGCGGCGGGGCCAACGGCTGCCGAGGCGTGCCGTGGCGGCGGCGCCGTCGACGTTCACGCGCACGCGGAGCTTGCCCTCGCGCTCACCGCGGTCGATAGCCAGCACACGGTGGTTGGGGATGCGGCGCAGCGGCTCATCATAGCTGTAGTACGGCTCGTAGGGGGTCTTCTCGGCGGGGTCGGTGGCCTCGACGATGATGTCGGCGGTGTTTTGCGTAAAGGCGCGCAGGTCGGCGACGTTCTCGGGGTCCTCGGCTACCGTCTCGGCCACGATGTCCGCCGCGCCGGCGAGCGCCTTCTCGGGCGTGTCGAAGCCGGCTTCCTCGTTGACGTAGGCCGCGGCGGCGTCGAGCGCGCTGCCCTTGGCGGATGCCTGCATGATGATCATGTTGGCAAGCGGCTCCAGGCCTGCCTCGCGGGCCTTCTGCGCGCGGGTCATGTGCTTTTTGCGGTAGGGCTTGTAGAGGTCCTCGACACGCTGGAGCTGCGTGGCCTCGCGAATCTGCTGTTCGAGCTCGGGCGTAAGTTTGCCCTGGGCGTCGATGAGCAGAATGACGTCCTCTTTGCGCTGTTCAAGATTGCGCAGGTAGGACAGGCGCTCGTCGAGTGCGCGCAGGGCGACGTCGTCCATTCCGCCTGTGGCTTCCTTGCGGTAGCGCGAGATAAAGGGGATGGTGTTGCCCTCGTCGATGAGCTTGACGGCCGCCTCGATGTTGGCGGCCTTAAGGTTGAGCTCGTGGGCGAGCTGGGCGATAAGATCCATGGGACTCCTTGCGTTTAAGGTGCGTTTGCAGCACAGGGCTACCAAGGATACCACCCGTCCCAAAAGGCTGTTTTGGGGCCGCGCCACGAAAACGGCCTATCTACTACGTTTTACCCGTAGGGGCTGACCATACCTGGGTTTTCCGACAGTCGGCAAGCCGTTTACCTGCGGTTTTTATCTCGCGAAATTCGGCATGCTTGAGGGCGATCGGTTAAACGTAGTAGATAGGCCCATTTCGTGACGAACGAACCAAGCTGAGGCGCAAAATAGCCTCGCTCCAGAATAATCGTCGGCAAGGTAGCAAAATGCCCCGCGGGCAGGAGGCTGCTCGCGGGGCAAAGAAGAGGGGCTTGTTGGTGGCGGGCCGAGGCGCTCGGCGGGGAGTTTGCCGCGGCCCGCTCTTAAGGCATTACAGCTCAACGAGCTGGCCGGTCTCGGCGGCCTCCTTGATAGCGTTGAGAAGCGTGAGCGTCTTGACGTTATCGGCGGGGGTCACGACGGGCTCGACCTCGCGGCGGACAACCTTCACAAAGTGCTTGAGCTGCATCTTGTGCGGCAGTGCCGGGTCGACGGCCGGAATCTCCATCTGCAGCGGCTTGTGCCAGTTGGAGGCGCCGTCGTAAGAGAACTGGTGCAGGCGGGGCAGCGACAGGGCGCCCTTAGTGCCGCCGATAAAGTAGGCGTCGGCGTCGAAGGGACGGTACTGCGGGTCCTCGCGAGCGGTCGCCTCCCAGTTCCAGGGGCTGGCGGTGGCGTCGGAGATGGTCATGCTTGCGAGCGCGCCATCGGCAAAACGGACGTTGACCACGGCGGAGTCCTCGGTCTCAAAACCGCGGGCGGCGCTGGACTGCATACCCTGGACGGCAACGGGCTCGCCCAGCAGGTAGCGGAGCAGGTCGACGTCGTGCACCAGGTTGACCAGGATCGGGCCGGCACCCTTCTTGCGGCGCCACTCGACATCGAAATACTCGTCATTCTTATAGATCATGTAGTGGAAGCTCGACACGGTGAGCTTGCCCAGCTCGCCGGACTCGATGATCTCCTTGGCCTTGTTGACGAAGGGGTTGTGGCGACGGTGCTGACCCACGAGCACGGGCACGCCGGCGGTTTCGGCCTCGGCGGCGAAGGCCTGGGCATCCTCGAGATCGTTGGAGATCGGCTTTTCGACCAGCGGCACGATGTTGCGCTTCACAGCCTCGCGAGCAACGCCTAGGTGCAGGTCGTTGGGGGTAGCGATAATGACGGCCTCGGGCTTGATCTCGTCCATCATCTGGGCGGGATCGGTGTAAAACGGCACGCCGGCGGCCTCGGCCGTGGCGCGGGCGCCCTCAAAGGCGTCGGCGATGGCGACGAGCTCGGCCTCGGGCTCCTCGGTGACAAAGCGGATGTGGTTGCGGCCCATGGCGCCGGCGCCGATGACGGCAATGCGGACGGGGTTGAGCTCAGACATTTCGACTCCTTAATAGTGGTGGCGGTGGAATGCGGCAAGGGGACGGCCCTTGCCGCATCAAGCAAAACTAAGCGGACTTCTTCTTGCTGTCGGAGACCATCATGTAGACGGTGAGCACGACGGCGATGGCGGCGATCACGATGGCGCCGTAGAAGGACTGCTGATAGGCGGCGCTGCCGGCCTCGGCGTGATACAGCACGGCGGTGATGGGCTGGCTGATCCAGGTGGAAGCGGCATAGCCCAAAAACATGATGCCGTAGTTGACGCCGATGTTGCTGGTGCCGAAGGCGCCACCGGTGAGCGGCGGGTAGATGACGAGCAGGGCGCCAAAGCTAAAGCCGAGCAGGGCGAGCGCCACGAAGAACATGCTCTGCGTAAAGCTCATCGACATGATGACGAGCGCGACGATGGTGACGACAAGGCTGATGAGCAGCGACTTGTAGGCACCGAGCTTGTCGATGATCTGACCAAAGGACAGACGACCGACCAGGTTGGCGCAGGTGTTGACGGAGACGACCACACCGCCGAGGGCGACGGCCGCGGCGCTCGTGGGGTCGGCGAAGAGCTGGACGGCAGCGATGGAGGCAACCTTGCCGACGAGCAGGGTACCGGCGGTGGCGGCAAAGGCGAAGGTGATGATGAGGACCCAGAAGCGCGGGGTCTTGACCATCTCGCCCGGGGTGAGGTCGCCGAAGGTGCCGGCGTGCGCGCCGCCCTTGGGGGCCTCGAAGCCCTCGGGCAGCCAGCCGGCCTCGGGGGCCTTCAGGAACAGGGCGGAGGCGGCGATCATCACAAAGAAGATGACGCCGAGCGCCTTAAGGGCACCAAAGATCCCAAGGCTCGGGATGAGCAGCGAGGCGAGCACCGGGGACAGCACAGCGGGGCCGGCGGTCGAAGCGGCCAGGGTGATGCCGGAGGCGAGACCCTTCTTGTCGATGAACCACTTTTGGCCGGTGGTGAGCGCGGGGTTGTAGCCCAGGCCGTTGCCGATGGCGGCGACGAGCGAGAACCACAGGTAGAACTGCCACGGCTCGGTGACGGTGCCGGACATGAACCAGCCCACGCCGTAGCACACGGCGGCGGCGATCACGACGTTGCGCGGGCCGATCTTATCGGAGATGCGGCCGGCGAAGATGCCCGTCACGGCCATGATGGTCTGAAAGACCGGGAAGGCCCAGGTAAGAGCGCTGGACCACTCGGGGTAGACGGCGAGCAGGTTCTTGCTCACGACGGAATACAGCGCGATGGAGCTGATGAAGAACATGGTGACGCACGCGGCGGAAAGCACGACGGCGCGACCCTTGTTGGAGTTGGTGGAAGCCATTGGACTCTTTCTAATCGATGCGGGGGAGGGGCGGGCGCGTCCGCGAGACCTCCCTGTCGGACTGGTTTACTGGTCAGTCGGCTTTGCGACGCCGGACTCGTCGGACCAAAGCTCGACACCCTTGTTCTTGAGGTAGTTGTCGGCAAAGGCTCGGCGGCCGCCGGGTTTGGCGGTGAGGTCGCCCATCATGTTGGAGAAGCCGCCGTCGACCTTGATGGCGTCGCCGGTGGTAAAGTCCGAGCGCTTGGACGCCAGGAACATGACGGCGTTGGCGATATCGCTGACCTCGCCGATGCGACGCGTGGCGATCAGGCGGCTGCGGCTCTTTTCGACCTCGGGATCGGCGTAGAAGTTGGCCGACATCGGGGTCTTGACGAAGCAGGGCTCGACGCAGTTGGAGCGCACGCCGTACGGGCCCCACTCGGCGGCGAGCATCTTGGACATCATGTTGACGCCGGCCTTGGTGGAGCTGTACACGCCCGAGAACGTCTCGGGGGAGTGGCTGGCGACGGTGGAGATGTGCACCAGACGGCCCTGGCCGGCCTTGATCATCTCGCGACCAAAGCGCTGCGAGGTGATGAAGTAGCCGGTGAGGTTGACGTTGAGCACCTGCTCCCAGTCGCTCAGCGGCAGGTCCTCCATAGCGGCGAAGCGCAGGATGCCGGCGGTGTTGACGAGGACGTCGACGCGGCCGAAGTTGGCGATGGTGGCATCGACGGCGGCTTGGACCTCGGCCTCGTCGGTGGCGTTCATCTTGTAGCCTTCGGCGTGGATGCCAAACTCGGCAGCGAGATCGGCGGCAGCGGCCTTGACCTTCTCCTCGTCCAGGTCGAGCATGACGACGTTGGCGCCATTGCGGGCGAACTCGCGGCAGATCTCGGCGCCCATACCGCCGAGTGCGCCAGTCACGGTGCAGACATCG
The DNA here is from genome assembly GCA_905205145.1 of uncultured Collinsella sp. Lineage (GTDB taxonomy): Bacteria > Actinomycetota > Coriobacteriia > Coriobacteriales > Coriobacteriaceae > Collinsella. Next base: position 24,296 of record CAJLCM010000021.1, on the reverse strand, counting down.
CCCTCGAGCTTAAGCCAATTGCTCATAGGAACTTCCCTTCTTGTGCCTCCCAGTGAGTCGCTCCCATTAACCGACCCACGTGGTTTTCGCTGGTTATCGTATGCTTTGCGTTTGCGCAGGTGAATTGCATATTTGTTAGAATGGCGTTAACCGTAGGTTTACACCGCATGATGCGATTTGTACCTGATTGAGCGTGTGACCTGCAAAAACAACCCCCTGCGGCAGCACGTGGCCGCAAGCGCGAAAACGGGAGATTGACGTGTACGATCGACGACTCGAGGCTATTTCGGCCGCGGCGGAGCTGGGGAGCTTCTCGCGCGCCGCGGCAAAACTGCGCGTGTCGACCCCAGCGCTCGTCAAACAGGTGTCGGGATTCGAGGCCGAGTTTGGCATCACGCTGTTCGAGCGCTCACATTCGGGCGTCAAGGTGACGCCGGCGGGTGCGTTGCTGGTAGACGACGCGCGCTCGATCATGCGCCAGTCCGAGGATGCCCTGCGCCGCGCCCGACGCGCGGCGGGCGATGGCGGTGCGGTTCGCCTGGGCGTGTCGATGATGTGCCCGGGCCGTCAGACGCTTTCGATGTGGACGGGCGTACACGAGCTGGAGCCGTCGCTGCGTTTTGAGATCGTACCGGTGAGCGATCTCTACGACGAGCGCGAGACCGTCATGCGCAGCTTGGGCCGCGAGGTCGATGTGGTGCAGTCGAGCTTTTCGACCCCGCGCTGGGGCGATGCATGCCAAAAGCTTCTCATCGTCAACGTGCCGTTTTATATCGATGTGCCGCGCACGAGCCCGCTTGCGCGCAAGAGCCGTATTACGGTTGCCGATCTGGAGGGCATGCGCCTGCGCGTGCTGCGTCACGGCAACGACGCCATGGACAGCCTGCGCATCGACCTGTTGGCCGACGGCGGCGTGGATGTCATCGACGTGGACAGCTTCGACTTCGCGCTCTTTAACGAGGCGGAGGAAAAGGGCGACGCGGTGCTCACCTGCGGCGCGTGGTCGGGCGTGCACCCGGCCTTTATGGGCGTGCCGTTCCTCTGCGGTCGCGAGGTGCCAGTCTTTCTGCACTACCCGCTCGAGCCCACCCTCCAAGTCCAAAAATTCGTCAACGCCATGGCACAACTCCTCAACTAGCTCATTTGAGACGGGCTTTTTTGACTCCTTACAAAATGAGGCCCTGGCCAAACGGCCAGGGCCTCACAAACTTTTATTCCGTTCTAAATGACGGGCTGATCGCGCGCAGGAGGGCGCCCCGGGGGCGGGCGGGGTATTTCCTCCGCGCGCAGTTTCGCAGCGAAGCGAGAATGTTTGAGCACGGAGGAATTACCCCGCCGCCCCCGGGGCGCCCTCCGTCAGTAACCGGTCCTACTCCAGCTCAAACGCTCCGGTATAGAGCTGATAATAGTATCCGCGCTTGGCGATCAGCTCGTCGTGGTTGCCGCGCTCGATGATGCGGCCGTGATCCAGGCAGATGATCGCGTCGGAGTTGCGCACGGTGGAGAGGCGATGCGCGATGACAAACGTCGTGCGACCCTCCATGAGCTTGTCCATGCCCGCCTGCACGATGGCCTCGGTGCGGGAGTCGATGGAGCTCGTGGCCTCGTCCAGAATCATCGCCGGCGGATCGGCCACGGCGGCGCGCGCAATCGAGATCAACTGGCGCTGGCCCTGCGACAGCTGCGCGCCGTTGCCGGTGAGCATGGTGTCGTAGCCGTCGGGCAGACGGGTGATAAAGTCGTCCGCTCCCGCGAGCTTGGCCGCCTTGATGCACTCCTCGTCGGTGGCGTCCAGGTTGCCGTAGCGGATGTTGTCCATCACGGTGCCGGTGAACAGGTTCACGTCCTGCAGCACCACGCCCAGCGAGCGACGCAGGTCGGACTTGCGAATCTTGTTGACGTTGATGCCGTCGTAGCGGATCTTGCCGTCGGCAATGTCGTAGAAGCGGTTGATGAGGTTGGTGATGGTCGTCTTACCGGCACCGGTGGCACCGACAAACGCGACCTTCTGGCCCGGCTTGGCATATACGGACACGCCGTGCAGCACCTCGTGGTCGGGCGTATAGCCAAAGTCCACGTTATCCATGACCAGGTCACCACGCAGCGGCACGTACTCGATCTCGCCGGTCGCGCGGTGCGGGTGCTTCCAGGCCCACATGCCGGTGCGGTGGTCGGCTTCCTCGAGCTGCCAAGTCTCGGGGTTCACCTGTGCGTTGACAAGCGTCACGTAGCCCTCGTCCGCCTCGGGCTCCTCGTCGAGCAGCTCAAAGATGCGCTCGGCGCCGGCAAGGCCCATGACCACGGCGTTGATCTGCTGCGAGATCTGGCCGATCTGGCCGCAGAACTGCTTGGTCATGTTGAGGAACGGCACCACGACGGCGATGGAGAGCGCCATGCCCGAGAGGCTCAGGTTGGGCACGCCCAGCGCCAGGAAGATGCCGCCGGTCAGCGCGACCAGCACGTAGAGCAAGTCGCCCAGGTTCCCGAGGATCGGCATGAGGATGTTGGCGTACATGTTGGCCTTCTGCGAGACCTCGAAGAGCTTCTCGTTGCGCTCGTCAAAATCGGCCTCGGCAGCGGACTCGTGACAGAACGCCTTGACGACTTTCTGGCCGTTCATGACTTCCTCGATATGGCCCTCGACCACGCCGAGCTCGGTCTGCTGCGCGATAAAGAAGCGCGCGGAGTTGGAGCCGAGCAGCTTGGTCATAAAGGTCATAAAGGCGACGCCGGCAATGATGACCAGGCACATCCACACGCTGTAATACAGCATGATGAAGAACACGGTGACGATGACGATGATCGTCATGAGCAGGTTGGGCAGCGACTGGCTGATCATCTGACGCAGCGTGTCGATGTCGTTGGTGTAGTGGCTCATGATGTCGCCGCGCTGGTGCGTGTCGAAGTAGCGAATCGGCAGGTCCTGCATGCGGTTGAACATCTTTTCGCGCAGCTTCTCGAGCGAGCCCTGCGTGATGACGGCCATGGCGCGGTTCCAGAAGAGCGAGGAGGCGACGCCCACGGCGTAGATGCAGCCGAGGGTGGTCACGAGCTTCAGAATCTTGGGCTGCGCGGCCGTCCAGTCGCCCGACTGCCACGATTCGCTAATGACCTGCAGCGCGCTCTGGAGAAACGTCGCGCCGATGGAGTTGATGATGGCGCAGAGCACAACGCCGGCGACGACGAGGGGCAAAAGCACCGGGTAGAAGCCAAAGAGCATCTTGATCAGGCGCGTCATGGTGCCGCCCTTGCGGTTGCGCGCGCGCTCGGCGGTAGCGGCCTTACTCATGTGCCTCGCCTCCTTCCTGGGTCTGAGCTTGCGGTGCGGATGCCTCGGTGTCGGCTGCGGCGGTCTCGCCCGCGTCCTCGCCTTCGGCACTCATCTTATTTTGCGAGGTAAAGGTCTCGCGGTAGATCTCGCTCGTCTTGAGCAGCTCATCGTGGTTGCCGATGTCCTTGATGCGGCCGCCCTCCATGACGATGATGCGGTCGGCGTCCTGCACGGAGCTGATGCGCTGGGCGATGATGAGCTTGGTCGTGTTGGGCAGGTAGCTCGCCAGGCCCTCGCGGATCTTGGCGTCGGTCTTGGTGTCGACGGCGCTCGTGGAGTCGTCCAGGATCAAGATCTTGGGGCGACGCAGCAGGGCACGCGCGATGCACAGGCGCTGCTTCTGGCCGCCGGAAACGTTGGAGCCGCCCTGCTCGATCCAGGTGTCGTAGCCCTTGGGGAAGCCGTCGACAAACTCGTCGGCGCAGGCCAGATGTGCGGCCTCGCGGACTTCCTCGTCGGTGGCGTTCGGGTCGCCCCAGCGCAGGTTCTCGGCGATGGTGCCGCTAAACAGCACGTTTTTCTGCAGGACCATGGCTACCTGGTGGCGCAGCGCGTCCAGGTCGTAGTCGCGCACGTCCACGCCGCCGACGCGCACGGTGCCCTCGGTGACATCGTACAGGCGGGCGATCAGGTTCACGAGCGTCGACTTGGCCGAGCCGGTGCCACCGATAATGCCGATGGTCTCGCCGCTCTTAATATGCAGGTCGATATCGTCGAGCGCCTGGCGGCGGGCATGCTCGGAATACTTAAAGCTCACGTGATCGAAGTCGATGGAGCCGTCGGCAACCTCGTGCACGGGCTCGGTCGGGTTGGCGATCGTGGGCTCGGCGGCCAGCACCTCGGTAATGCGGTGCGCCGACTCGTCTGCCATGGTCACCATGACAAAGATCATCGACAGCTGCATTAGGCTCATCAGAATCTGGAAGCCGTAGGTAAAGATGGAGGAGAGCTGACCCACGTCGAACAGGGTGCCCTGGCTCGTGATGATGAGCTTGGAGCCCAGGTAGATGATGACGACGAACGCGCCGTTGACGCAGATGTTCATCATGGGGTTGTTGAAGGCGAGCAGCTTCTCGGCGCGGGTGAAGTCCATCTGGACATCGCGCGCGGCGGTGGCGAACTTCTCCTTCTCGTAGTCCTGGCGCACGTAGCTCTTGACCACGCGCATGCCGGTGACGTTTTCCTCGACCGACTCGTTGAGCGCGTCGTACTTGCGGAACACGCGGGCAAAGATCGGGCGCACCTTATAGATGATAAAGAACAGGCCAAAGCCCAGCAGCGGAATGATGACCAGGTAGACCATGGCGACGCTGCCGCCCATGGCGTATGCCATGGTAAAGGCAAAGACCAGCACCAGCGGCGAGCGCACGGCGATGCGGATGAGCATCATAAAGGCCTGCTGCACGTTGTTGATGTCGGTGGTGAGGCGGGTGACGAGCGAGGAGCTCGAGAACTCGTCGATGTTGGCGAAGCTGAACGTCTGGATCTTGTAGAACAGGTCGCGACGCAGGTTCTTGGCAAAGCCGCAGCTGGCATGGCTGCAGGTGATGCCCGCGGCGGCGCCAAAGGCGAGTGACGTCAGCGCGATGAGTACGAGAAGGCCGGCGGTGGGCAGCATCTCGGTAACGGCGGTGCCGTCCTTGATGGCGTCGATCATGTCGGCGGTGATAAACGGGATCATCATCTGGCAGATTACCTCGCCAAGCACCAACAGCGGCGTGGCGATCGTGACCTTCATGTAATCGCGGATGCTGCCCATAAGGGTTTTAATCATCCAGTTCCTCCCATGTTACGCGAATTTTCTCGAGCATTTCGGCAAGCTGCTCGCACTCGTCGTGGGTGAGCGCGCTAAAGGCCTGCTCCCTAAAGCGGATGCGGGCGGCCTGGTCGATGCGGGCCTTCTCCCAGCCGATCTCGGTCAGGCGAATGGTGAGCTGCCGGCGATCTTTTGGATTGCGGCTGCGCTCGATGATGCCGGCGCACTCGAGCTTGGACAAGATTTCGGAAAGCGACCCCGGCTTGAGGTCGAAGTGCATGCCGAGTTCCTGCTGCGACATCTCTCCGTCTGCCTGCTTGGCAAGCAGGCAGACGATGGGCGCCTTGCCGGACACGCCGCCGCCGTGAAAGTGCATGTAGTGGCCGCAAAAGCCTAGGCCGCTCAGGATGCGCTTGGCGAGCTTGTCTTCGCCGTTAACCGCTTCGGGCACGTCTGCCGGCTGCGACGGGTCGCCGCCGGGCTCGTGCGGACGAAGGTTAAGGGGTTCATCGCACATGAATTCGTATCGCTCCTTTCTTTAGTTAGGTAGTGGGATTGTTTTGTGCCTAACTAATCTAGGAGCGTAAGAAATAATTGTCAAGGTACCAAACTTATTGTTACGCGGTTTTACCAAACCGCGTAACGGCTCGACGCTGCAAACGCTCCTAAGCGGCAATCTGGCGTTCAATCGTCGGGCATGGCCGCAAGGCCCATGTCCTCCTCTTTCACGCCACCTTGCTCGCTTAGGAACGTTTTCGCTCTCCGTCCTCTATCTGCAGCATTGCTCTCGTGCCAATGATCCCTTGGGGACGGAGGAAAAGGGATCATTTTCCGAAACCTTTCCGCAACAATTCGCCCTCCACGGCGCCGGCACCCGTCTGCTGCGTTCCCTGCGCTACACTTAGTCGCACTGTGGCGACTTTGCGCCGCTCCCGACCCAAGGGGGACACTCATGAAGAACACTCAGCTGCTGCTGATCAACGATATGTGCGGCTACGGCAAGGTCGCGCTCTCTGCCATGCTGCCGGTGCTGTCGCACATGGGCTACCGTATCCACAACCTGCCGACGGCGCTTGTGTCCGATACGCTCAACTACCCCAAGTTCTACATCCACGACACTACGGAGTACGTGCGTCAGAGCCTCGCCATCTGGGAGGAACTCGGCTTTGAGTTCGACGCCATCTCGACTGGCTTTATCGTGACCGAGGAAGAGACGCGTATCATTTCGGATTTCTGCCACCGTCGCGCGCAAAAGGGCACCAAGGTGTTCGTCGACCCCATCATGGGCGACAACGGCAAGCTTTATGCCGGTGTGCCCGAGTCCACGATCGGCCTCATGAGGCACCTGCTCGAGTGTGCCGACTACGCGGTTCCCAACTACACCGAGGCCTGTCTGCTCACCGATACGCCTATTGCAGAGCAAATCACGCCCGACGAGGCCCGCGTCCTTGTGGACGCCATGCGCACGCTGGGCGCCAAGTCGGTGGTCATTACGAGCGCTGTGGTCGGCGGCGCGAACGCCGTCATCGGCTACGATCACGTGGCGGGGGAGTACTTCACGATTCCCTTCGACCTGATCCCGGTTTACTTCCCGGGCACGGGCGATACGTTCTCGGCGGTGCTCGTCGGCCGCGTGATGGCCGGTTGGAGCCTGCAGCGCGCAACGGCCGATGCCATGCGCGTGGTGGCAGAGCTTATCGAGCGCAACGCCGACCAGGAGGACAAGTCCGCCGGTCTACCCATCGAGGCCTGCCTGGATGTGATCGACCATGAGTAGCGCCGGCGAGAGCCGCCCCGAGCCCGCGAGCGAGAACAAGCCGCTTGGTGCGCCGCGCGGCAAGCGCCCGCGTATTCGCATTAGCTGCGTGGACCAGCTGGGAACGTGCCGCTGCCATCATGGTCACAAGCCGGGCGACGTTTTTGACTTCGACCGAGACCGCGGCAAGATGTGCGCCATGGCCTGCCATGTGGGCTTTCCCTATATCGATATCCTGCGCTATGGCGGAACCGTGCCTGGCAACGAGCCCGGTACGGCAAAGTTCTGCTGCCCCGAGGTCGATACGCTGAACGTTTGGCTTGCCGAGATCGTCGACGAGTAACCGAGCGAGGATTTTCTCCCGCCGAAATATCGAGCGTGGATTATCTCCCGTTTTGGGCGCAATTTCGCACTCAAAGTGGGGGATAGTCCTCGCTCGATTTGTATGCGAGAATCCCGACCTCACTTATGCCCGTGCTTAGGCGCACGCGTCGTTGTTCTGTGCGCGAGTAAGCTCAAATTTCTGCATTTCATCCAATTTCGGTACTAAAAATCTCTGCATTTCATCGATAATAGTCGATATAAATATCTGCATTTCATTTATCGAGGCGATGGGAGAGCTTATGTTGCGCAGGAAAATCGCTGATGAGCTTGATTGTTGGCAGAGATCCATTGAACGAAAGGCATTGTTCGTCACGGGTTCTCGCCAAATCGGTAAGAGCTACTCGATTCGCGAGTTCGGTAAATCAAACTACGCAACCTATATCGAGCTCAATCTCGCGGAAAATCGCCAGGCAAAAGATGCTCTTCTCGAGGCACGGGATGCCGACGATTTCATCAGCAGGGTGACGCTTCTCTCGGGAAAGCCGATAGCACCGGGCAAAACGCTCGTGTTTATCGATGAGGTCCAAGAGGCCCCCGACATCATGACGATGGCAAAGTTCCTTGTTGAGGACGGGAGGTGCCGCTGGGCGTTTTCGGGGTCAATGCTCGGGACCCAGTTCAAGGTCGTTAGGTCCTATCCCGTGGGATATGTTCACGAGCTTAGGATGTTCCCGCTCGATTTCGAGGAGTTTTGCTGGGCGATCGGGGTGAGCGAGGGAGCTCGCCAAACGATACGCGACGCGTGTATCAGCGAGAAGCCCATTCCTGATTACATTCACGACGCGATGATGGCAAACTTCAGGACCTATACCGTTGTCGGTGGAATGCCAGAGGTCGTGCAGCGTTTCCTTGACACGCGGGGCGACCTTGCCTCTGTTCGTCAGCTACAGTCAGAGCTCAACGAACAGTACCGGCGGGATATCTCCAAGTATGCAAGCGGGCGAGCCCTTCAGGTGCAGAGCATTTACGATCAGCTCCCTATTATGCTCGAGGGCGAAAACAAACGCTTCGTGCTCAATTCCATTGACCCCAAGGCGCATTACGACAAGTACCAGCGAGATTTTGTCTGGCTCGTCGATGCCGGCGTTGCTCTCAAGGCCGATATCGTAACCGAGCCAAAATCGCCCTTGCTCAAGACGGTACGGCCATCGCAGTTCAAGCTATACCAATCGGATACGGGCATGTTGATGGCGCGCTACCCCGTTGGCGTCGCCCAGGCGGCGTATCTTGATAGCAAGGAACCCAATCTGGGCGGTATTTACGAAAACGTGGTGGCCCAGCAGCTGACTGCCCAAAATCGCCAGCTTTACTACTATCAGACAAAGAAGCGCGGCGAAGTGGACTTTGTGGTCGACGGACCGGATGGAACGGCTGTTCCGATTGAGGTTAAATCGGGTTCCTATTACCACGCGCACGCCGCGCTCGGTCATGTGCTTGATACGGCCGAATATGGTGTAAGGCTCGGGATTGTTTTCTCGAGAGGCAACGTTGAACGCAGCGGAGCTGTTCTTTATTTGCCGCTATATGCGACCTGGGCCCTTTCGGATGTTTTGGGTGACTCCTGTGCCGAGGGGATAAAGCTGGAGGTCAAGCCGGTCTAGGGACAGTCCCCGATGCGACAAAGGGATAGTGCCTTTGTCGCATCCGCTATCCGAGATAATGAGCGTGGATTTTATCCCGTCTAGAGCGCACTTGAATGCTCAAAGTGGGAGAAAATCCACGCTCGATCTGTATGCCGATGACGCGGCTCACGAGGTGAACCTACAGCTGCTCGAGCATAGCGGTGCAGCCGGCGAGCACGTCGCGGTAGGTGGCATCGAAATTGCCGGTATACCAGGGATCGGCCACGTCGCCGGGGCGATCGGTCCAGTCGAGTAGACGCGAGATTTTGCCATCGGGGTCCTTACCAAAGATGCGGTGCAGGCCGCGGGCGTTCTCGGCATCCATATAGACAATGTGATCCCAGTCGCCATACTCCGCGCGACGCACCTGACGTGCGCGATGTGCGACGACGGGAATTCCGACCTCGCGTAGCTTGGCAACGGTACCGTGGTGCGGCGGGTTGCCAATCTCCTCGGTCGAGGTCGCAGCGGAATCGATGACAAACTCCGCCTCGCGCCCGGCGCGGCGCACGAGCTCGGTAAACACCGACTCAGCCATCGTCGAGCGGCAGATATTTCCATAACAGATAAACAGTACACGTTGCATGCGCGGTTCCTTTCATATAGAAGGCTGCTAAAGAGCCGAAGCCGGGCGCATACCAAGTTTTATTTCTTGGCCAGTTTGAAGTAGCGCTCAAATATCAATTCGAAAACGTAATAGAACATCAATCGACTGTCGAGGTCCATACTGCCCAAGCGGATTTCTTTTTGCACGGTGTAGATAGGGTAGTCGGCTAGTTTCGAGAGAGAATTTCGAGAAAAGCCGGTGAGCGTGACGACCTTGCATCCGCGTGTTTTGGCTATCGATGTGGCGTCAATAGAGACCTGTGTCTCGCCGCTTACGGAAACGCTGAAGACCAGGTCGTTTTTGCCGAGGAGTTCTGCGTAATGCCTCATGACGTGGCGTTCACTGAGCGTATCGGTGTTCTTGCCCATAATTTTGAGCTTTTCAGCCATTTCGAGGCACGGGTACTTCGAAAAACCCGAGCAGAAGAACACGATATGCGAGGCGTCCTGGATAAGGCTCACAACCGAATCGATGACCCGGTCGTTAAGCAGATCTTTGGTCTGTACGAGCTGGGTATCAAGAGGAAGCGTCTCGATAGTGAATCGATTGCGGTCGAGCGAGGCGGAATACGATTGTTTGAGCTCCGTAAACCCCGAGAAGCCAAGCTTATGGGCAAGCCTGACGATTGTATTGGGAGCGACGAAGAACCGTTCAGCAACGCTCTTAAGCGTGACATCGTCAATATCATCACGCAGCTCAATGATGTAGCGCATGATCTCGCTTTCGAGATCGTTGAGCCTGCTCTCGCCAGCTCGCACATGATCATAAAAAGATTCTTGATCTTTCATAAGATGTTTCAGCCCCTCGCGCCTCGTCGTACATATGGTACCGCTTTGTGTAGCCAGGTGAGAAATCGGTAATCGGTCAAGATTGCCTATTGCCCATGAACTGGGCAAACGTGCGTGTCTGCCTACACATATCTGTGTCGTGAGCGAAATCATGTGTCCCCGTTTCGCATTGGCCCACACGGGGACTCGCAAATGACCTTATGTCGCAAAATATCAATCGAAACGAAGCAAGCCGAGGACAACCGCGGAGCCCAAGGTCTTCGAGAACACCGATCAGCCAACCCTGGAGGGACGGAACATGAAGGATAAGCTCAATATTGTGATCGTTGGCGGCGGCTCCACGTGGTGCCCTGGCATTCTTAAAGCCCTGACCAAGCACATGGACATTCTGCCGCTGAACCGCGTGATGCTCTATGACATCGATGCCGAGCGTCAGCGTCCGATCGGCGAGTTTGGCAAGATCCTCTTTGCCGAGGAGGAGCCCGGTGTGGAGTTCGGTTACACCACCGATAAGGACGAGGCTTACACCGACGTCGACTTTGTGCTCTGCCAGATTCGTACCGGCGGCTACGAGATGCGCAGCAAGGACGAGAAGATTCCGCTGCATATGGGAATCATCGGCCAGGAAACGGTGGGCCCTGGCGGCATGGCTTACGGTATGCGCTCCATGCATGACATGGTTGAGATCGTCAACGACGTTCGCGCTCATAGCCCGGAGGCGTGGATTATCAACTACACCAACCCGGCTGCTATTGTGGCATATGGTCTCGAGCGCGTCCTGCCCGATGAGCATCGCGTCCTCAACATCTGCGACCAGCCTGTCAACCTCATGCGCTCTTACGGTCGCCTGCTCGGTCGCGATATGAGCAAGACGGAGCCCGTGTACTTCGGCCTCAATCACTTCGGTTGGTTCAAGCACATCTACGATGAAGAGGGCCATGACCTCGTCCCGCAGATTAAGGAGTACACGGAGAAGAACGGCTTCCTTCCTGCCGATGCCGAGCAGCGTGACCAGTCCTGGCTTGATACCTACGCCATGGTCAAGGACATGCTCGAGGACTTCCCCGACTATCTGCCCAACACTTATCTGCAGTACTATCTGTATCCCGAGTACAAGGTCGCTCACCTCGACCCCGACTACACTCGCTCCGACGAGGTTATCAACGGTCGTGAAAAGCGCGTGTTCGCCGAGTGCGAGCGTGTTGCCAAAGTCGGCACCGCAAAGAACTCCTCGGTTGTGCAAAACGACGCTCATGGCGATATGATCGTGGAAATCACCTCGGCCATTTATCGCAACACCAACAAGACCTTCATTGTCATCGTGCCCAACAACGGCATTATCGAGGGCATGCCCGATGACGCCATGGTCGAGGTCGCGGCAAGCGTGGGCGCCAATGGCCCGCAGCCCTATGCTGTTGGCAAGATCGGTACCTTCTATCGCGGCCTTATGGAGAACCAGTACGCCTATGAGCGCCTGACTGTTGAGGCTTGGATGGAGGGTTCCTACGAGAAGGCTCTGCAGGCACTCACGCTTAATCGTCTGGTCGGTGACGCAAAGAAGGCTCGCAAAGTGCTCGACAAGCTCATCGAGGCCAATAAGGATTACTGGCCGGAGCTTAAGTAGCTAGTTCCATAGCGCTTGATAACTGTTATGGGGCGTGTGGGTTGTAGAACTGCACGCCCCGTTTCTTTAAGAGGGGTATCCCATGAACAAAGATGAGCTGCTGGCAAAGTTCCAGCGTCTGGGCAAAGTCCTCATGACGCCTGTCCTGATCCTGCCAATCGCCGGCATCCTTCAGGGCTTTGGCAATGCCTTTACCAGCCCCACCCTTACGGCAGCTGTTCCCTGGCTTGCTGCTCCGGGCTTTGCGATCTTCTTTTCGATTCTCAAGGCCGCTGCCAGCATCGTTATGAACAACATCCCGGTTATCTTCTCGATTTGTCTCGCCTATGGCTTCGCCAAGTCCGAGAAGGCTACCGCGGCGCTTTGTGGCTTTTTGGGCTACATGTGCATGAACTCCGTGATGGGCACGTTCCTTACGGCGACTGGTGTCATCGATCCCGCGAATCTTACGACGGGCCAGAGCACGATCCTCGGTATCACCACGCTCGACACGGGCGTTATCGGCGGTCTTTTGGTAGGCGCAATTGTTGCATGGCTTCATAACCGTTACTACAAGATTGAGCTGCCTGCCGTGTTCTCCATCTTCAACGGTACGCGCTTTATCCCGGCGGTGACGCTGCTCTCATGCAGCATCCTCGCATTGGTCATGTCCTTTGTTTTCCCGTTTATTCAGAACGCTCTCGGTGCGCTGTCCGAATTCATCAAGACTACGGGCGCCTTTGGTGCATTTGTCTACGGCGCCGGCGAGCGCATGCTCCTGCCTTTTGGCCTGCATCACTTTGTCTATCTCCCGTTCTTCTTCACGTCGCTCGGTGGCGTCGAGACCATCGACGGCCAGACCGTTCAGGGCGCTATCAATATCTACAACGCGATCCTGGGCTCTCCTAGCACGCCGTTTAACATCGAGGTCAGCCGTTTTGTCATGAACGGCAAGGTTATCTTCGCCATGTTCGGCTTGCCCGGCGCCGCACTCGCCTTCTACAAGACGGCGCTTCCCAAGAACAAGAAGAAGACCGCAGCACTCATGATCGCCATCGTGGTGCCTTGCATCCTCTCCGGCATTACCGAGCCGCTCGAGTACTCCTTCCTGTTTATCGCGCCCATCCTCTACGTGTTCCACGCTCTCATGGCTGGTCTTGCTTATGCGCTGACCTATATCCTGCAGTTCAACGTGGCTGGCTCCGCGTCCTTCGGCGGCCCGCTCTTGTCGTTGATCTTTAACGGCATTATGGGTGCAGCCAAGGGCTCCAACTGGCAGGTTATCCTGTTCCTCGGCCCCATCTACTTCGTGGTGTACTACTTCGTCTTCAAGTTCATCATCCTTAAGAAGGACCTTAAGACCCCTGGCCGCGAGGAAGAGTCCGACGATGAGGCCGCAAAGGCTCCCAAGACTGTGATCAGCGACCTCATTCCCGCCATCGTTGAGGCAGTGGGCGGCGACAACAATATTAAGTCTGTCGAGGCCTGCTTCACCCGTCTGCGCATCCAGCTCAATGACTGTGACAAGGTGGTTGATGACGCCGAGTTTACCGAAAAGCTCGAAGCGCGTGGCATCGTGCATGTCAATGGCGGCGTGCAGATTGTCTACGGCAACATGGCATCTAACTACGCAACCCAGATGCGCGAGCTACTGGGTATGGAGTAAACGACTCGCATATCTATAAAATCCAGTATAAAAGGCGGCGGCAGACAATGCGTCTGCCGCCGCCTTTGAGGTGCCCCGCGCACATTTCGTGTACCTGAAATACACGAAATAGTAGAAAAGCGTGTATCTGAAATACATGAAATTGCACTGCTGGAGCTTGCAGGCGGATAAACACTACTCGTATGGGACGGTTTTTACCGGTTGCTCGCCACCTTGGGCTATGCTCGCCCCTATGCCCGCATTGAGGGTTGTGCTGATTGACGGCGACGCTCCCAGCGAGCCAGCTTAATCGTCACCAGCGTGAGCGCCCAGGCCACAAGCGAGAACGTGGCGCCCACGGCGCCCACGTACGCAATGCCAATGCTGCTTACCACGGCGCCGCCCACTGCGGTGCCAAACGAGATGCCGACGTTAAACGCCATGGGCTCAACCGAACTTGCGAGAACCATCGACTTGGGATGGCGGCTGCGTGCCACGTCCATAAAGTGTGTGATGCACGACACCGAGAACAGATACATGAACAGCGCCAAGCTAAAGACACAGACCAGCGCGAGCGGCATGGTGCCGCCCACAGTGAACAGCCCGAGTAATGCCGCAGCCTGCAGCACAAACGTCACAAGCAGTGCCTTCATGCCAAAGCGCGCATCGATCCATCCGCCCAGGATGTTCGAGATCAGGCAGAACACGCCGTAGGCCATAAGCGTGGTACTGGCTTCGACCGTGCCCATGCCCAGCACCTGCTCAAGATAAGGCGTCACGTAGCCGTAGAATACGTAGACCGAGCCCACGCCAAACAAAAAGATGAGCATGCCGGTGATGATGCTCGGCTCGCGTAGCAGACCAGCCTGCTCGCGAAAGGTGGCAGGCTCGTCGGTTTGCCCAGCGCGCGGCATAAACACTACGAGCGCTCCGCAGATCAAAACGGCAAAGGTCAGCGTGCCGTACATGGCCACGTGCCAATCGAGCGTGTCGGCCACAAACTTGCCGATCGAAGTGACAAAGACCATTGCCACGGAAAACGCACCATATACCACCGAGATGGCAAGCGAAGTTTGCTGCGGGGACAGAAGCTCGGGGATGTACGTCACGCCCACGGCGAGCAGCGCACCCGAGACGGATCCCAGGACAATGCGCGAGATAAACAGTACCTGGAAGTTGGGCGCCAACGCCATGACCAGGTTGCCGAGCACAAAGACGATGCTATAGCACACGAGCAGCTGGTAGCGGCGAAAACGCCCCGTGCTGAGCGCAAGTACCGGCGTCGCGATGGCGTAGACGAGCGCGAACACGCTGATGAGCTGGCCCGCAGTGGCAAGCGAGATGCCGAGTTCCGTCGCCAAGTCGCTTTCGATGCCGATGACCACGAACTCGGAGCAGCCGAGCGAGAATCCCAACAGCACGAGCAGCGCCAGGCAGAGCTTGGTGCGCGCGGGGGAGAGGGCGGTGGCGTTTGACTTACTTTTAGGCGTGGTTGCGGCGGTCAAGGTTGTCACTCCAATGTCGCATGAATAAGCGGGATTCAATCCCTGCAACTCTAACAGAATGTGACAGGTGCCTGCCCCCTTTGTCGCGGGCTGCGCTTGCCTGTATAGTCGCAATACAGGCGAAGATGGTCTCAGGTACATCGCGGGCGACGGGAGATCCCATGGGTATGCACACGACAAAGGTTGCAGTGGGCGAGGGCAAGTTTGCGCTCGAGGCCCAGCTGACGGTGACGCCGCGAGGCATGGCGGTGTACGCCTGCTCGCCGGAGTTCGCGCATCTGGGCGCCACGGCGCAGGCCATTCCGCGCCCCGAGCCCGGCCGTACGGCGACGGTGAGCATCCTGACCGTTCCGTGCCATCGCGATGAGATCCCGGCGCACGATATCGCGGCGGCGCTGGCCACGCGCTTTGGTGTGCCCGTTACGGCGAGCACAGGTTTTCATGTCGAGCAGGCGAGCGGGGACGACCTTCAGCGCGTGCTCGACACCACCAAGGAGCTCATCGCCGCGCTCGAGGAAGCCGCCGCGCGCATCCTGCGCGCCGGCTGGGATGAGGGCGGCGCGGGCGCTGAGGTCGTGGCGGTCGATGCCGCGACCGGCGAGGCGCTCGGCCCCGTCGATCGCATCGTTGCCCATGCCGGCGAGGGTATCCTGCATCAAGCATTTCTGACGCTTCTGGTCGAGGGCCGGGGCGAAGACGCGCGTCTGCTGCTCTGTCGCCGTAGTCCGCTCAAGCGCCTGTGGGGCGGGGTGCTGGCCGATAGCTGCGCCGGCCATCCGCTCCCCGGGGAAGACGTCGCGGCCGCCACGGCGCGTCGCATCAACGAAGAGCTCGGCATTGCGCGCGAGCCCGATCAGCTCGAGCACCTCGGACACGTGGTGTATCGCGAGGACCACGGCGACGGCCGCTGCGAGTGCGAATGGTGCGAGGTGTTCACAGCCCATGTTGAGCCGGGCGAGCTACGCATCAACCAAGAGGAGATCTCGGAGGTGCGCCGCGTGGCCCCGTCCGAGCTCGACGGCTACCTGCAGGGTCACCCCGAGCAGCTGGCCCCCTGGCTCCGCGAGGCCCTCGAGGCCCCCTCCATTCGCGCTGCCCTCGCGATGTGACAAAGGGGCAGTCCGTTTGTCACATTCCATGCCTTAGAAACTTGCAAATTCTTCAAGTTTCTAAGGTAATATCTTATAAACTTGCAAAAAATGCAAGTTTATAAGATTTCATGTCTGGTCGGGCGCTAGGGAGACTCTATGGATATCGTTCGCCGAAGCCGTTATCTTGATCGACTCATTGCTTTTCAGGATACCGACCTCATCAAAATCGTGACGGGCATACGCCGTTGTGGCAAATCAACGTTATTGGACATGATGAGGGGCTATCTGGCACAACAGGGGGTGCCAGCCGAGCGTTTACTGACCTTTAAGATGGAATCTCTAGAGTACGCGGGAATTACGGATTATCTGACGTTTTATCGTATGGTTCGGGAGCGCATCGACGGCATCGATCATCCCTACCTGTTCTTTGACGAGCTCCAGAATGTCGAAGGTTGGGAAAAGGCGGTCAACTCGCTCCGAGTGGATTTGCCGTGCGATATCTATGTCACGGGCTCCAATGCCTTTTTGCTATCGAGCGAGCTCGCGACGCTTATCTCGGGCCGATATGTCGAGGTCAAGATGCAGCCTCTCACGTTTAGCGAATATCTTGATTTTCGCTCGATTGATGCGGTCGCCGCTGAAGGGCTTGGTGAGAGGGTCGAACTCGTTTCCAAGACGGGCGATCGCCTTAATTCAAATACCGTGCTTGAGCAGTACATAACCTATGGCGGTATGCCGTTTTTGGCCCATGACGAGCCGAGACGTGAGCTGTGTCGCGACTATATCCGTAGCCTCTACCAGACGATCGTCGCGCGCGATATCCTGTCGCGTGCGACGCGTAGGGGTCGCGGAGCTATCACCAAGCGCGATGTTCTCGAGCGGCTCTGTGCGTATCTGGCAGACAACATCTCCAACCAAACCTCGGTCAACAAAATCGTAGGGACGCTCAACGAATCGGCAGGCGGTAAGACCAACGCATCGACGGTGTCGGCATATATTGACGCTTTGGAAGAGACGTACCTGTTTACCAAAGTAAAAAGGTATGACATCAAGGGGCGGGAGCTTCTTAAGACAGGCGGTAAATATTACATAGCTGATACGGGAATTCGCAGCTATCTTGACGGATATAGAGGTGGCGATAGCGGAAGGATGCTCGAGAACGTTATCTACAACCAGCTTGTATTTGAAGGATACGAAGTGTTTTGCGGCCATCTGCGCGCGGGGGAAATCGACTTTGTCGCAATCGGCGAGGGATCGGACCGCAAATATATCCAGGTTACCGAACGGATCGATGCCGAGGCGACGAGAGAACGCGAGCTGCGACCGCTCAAGCTAAACATGCTGGGTAAAATTCCTGATTCGTATGAGAAGATCCTGATTGTCAGGGATGGCGACCATCCAACGGACATCGATGGCATCAGAATCGTGGGGGCAGTCGACTTCTTGTTGAGAAATAAGATTACCCGCGGCTAAACGCAAACAGATCCGTTTCGATGCGACAAAGGGGCAGTCCTTTTCCGCATTCCGTGCGAGCCCTCGTGCCGTCTGGGGGTATAAGACTAGCGAGTGTTTATTCGCGAGGCCAAGGGGGCGCCCCGTATGGATATCGATAACTTTGAATGGTGGTATAGCGAGGGCGAGGCTCCGGACGAGGAGTGGGACGAGCCCGCGCCGCGTGACGTGTCGAGCGACGAGGACGAGACCGGCAACGATACCACTGTCGGACCTGACGCCGCTTCCGACTCCGCCGAGCCCCTAACCTTTGAACAGGCCTGGGCCCAGGCCGAGGCCGACGAGGCTAAGGCCGATGCCACGGCCACGTTGGATGAGCCGGCCGACATGTCCATCTCGCCGGCCAAGACCCCGCAGCCGCGCCGCACCATCGACCCCGGCAGCACAGCATCTTTCAGCATACTCGACGTGCCCGCACAGGGTGCTCAGGCGCCTGCGCCCACGCATCGCCCCGACCTGGCTCGCGAGGAAGACGCGGGCCGCCGCTCTCCGCTCGGCCCCATCCTCATCGCCTTCATGGCCGGCGTCATCGCTTGCTCGGCGATTGGAAATGTCTGGAGCCATGTGGAGCAACAGCGCAGAGATGCCGCCAAAGTCGAGATGTCTGTCGAGCAATCGCTCAGCCGCACGCGCTCGGTGCATGTGTCGGTCGAGGTCAAGGACGGTGCGACATGGGACACCGCCCGCGGCGACAGCCAAATGCTCATCCACGTCGTGGGCCGCACACTCAGGGGACAGGCGATTGACGAGTATCAATATGTCAACTCCGCTGGCGACGGCGTCGAACTCAAGCCTGGCGACTATGAGCTCACGGTCGACGAGCCGCCCGTCGCCACCGATGGCATGCGCTTCCGTGCCTCAAAGCGCATGGTTCCCGTGAGCTTTAATTCGCAGGCGCCCGATACGGTCGACAGCACGCCGCAGGGCGGGTTCGACCTTTACGCAATCGCTCAATAACTGCGCCTGCCGCTTCTTCTTGCCGCCAAGAGTGGGACAATAGCCCTCGACACTGTTGTTTACTTTTGGAGGAAGTAGCATGTCCACCGTCACCACCATCAAGCGCGGCGGCCTCACCGCGGCCATCGATTCCATGGGGGCCCAGCTCACGAGCCTTGCCCTCGACGGCAACGAGTATCTGTGGCAGGGCGATCCTGCCTTTTGGGGCAAGCATGCGCCCATTCTGTTCCCCATCGTGGGTTCACTGCGCAACAACACGGCGACGTCTGCGGCCGGCACCTGCGAGATGCCGCGCCACGGCCTCGCGCGCATCGTCGAGCACAAGCTGGTCGAGGTCTCCGAGGACGGCTCCTCAGTAACGTATGAGATCACCGATACGCCCGAGTCGCTCAAGGCTTTCCCCTTCCACTTTAAGCTCAACATGACCTATGCCCTGACTGGTGACGCCACGCTTACCCAGACCTTTGCCGTCACCAACACCGGCGACGTGGACCTGCCGTTCTCGGTGGGCGGCCACCCCGCGTTTAACGTACCGGCTCCCGGTGCCGAGGGCGAGGCATTCGAGGATTACGAGCTGGCGTTTACCGAGGCTTGGACCAACGAGGCCCCCATCATCACGCCCGATGGCCTCATGACGTTCGAGGGTAGCTACAAGGCTCCCGATAACTCGGACGTGCTGCCCATCACGCACCGCAGCTTCGATAACGATGCCATCATGTTCACCGATACCCCGGGTTCCACGCTTACGCTGCGCGGTCGCAAGTCGGGCCATGGCGTCAAGATCGACTTTGAGGGCTTTAAGTACATCGGCGTGTGGTCTGCCGCCAACGACGCCCCGTTTGTGGCGCTCGAGCCCTGGACCGGCCACACCACCATGGACACCGAGGACGACGTCTTTGAGCACAAGGTCAACACCATTACGCTGGCGCCGGGCGAGACGGACAAGCGTACCTTCGAGGTAACGCTGCTTTAACAGGCTGCATACCTGGATGTCGCTCGCCGGCGACAAAACTACGGGCTAGTCGTTGGGGACATTCCTTAACGACTAGCCGTTGGGGACGTTCTTGTTTGACTAGTCGTTTAAGAACGTCCCCAACGACTACCAATCGTTTTCAGTTCGTTAACTTGTATATATACATCTGTTGGAGGTAGCGCTGAGCGGTATCCTGTTAAGTCGTTAGCATACGATTCAACAGGGAAGGCAGATTATGCATTCTCCCCATCAACGCGACGCGTATCCACAGCCGGTATGCAGCCGTCGCATCTTTTTGGATAGCGCTCTTGCTGCAAGCGCTACCGTTGTCGCCGGCGCGCTCGCCGGCTGTCAGCGCCCGTCCACGCTCAAGGTGGTTCAGCCCACGACGGGTGGCGGTCGCGACGACCTGTCCGATTCCGTGATCGGCAAGGACAAGATCCGCATTGGTATGGAGGCGGCCTACGCCCCGTACAACTGGCAGGTTTCCGAAGCCAGTGAGTACACCATCCCCATCGACAACGTGCAGGGCGCCTATGCCGATGGCTACGACGTGCAGATCGCCAAGATCGTCTGCAAGGCCCTCGGCGGCGAGCCCGTTGCCGTCAAGCAGAGCTTCTCGGGTCTTATCGATTCGCTCAACAACGGCCAGATCGACTTCATCATCGCCGGCATGAGCGCCACGCCCGAGCGCGAGGAGTCGGTCGGCTTTTCCGATCCGTACTTTATTGGATACTTTGGCCTGTTCGTAAAAGAGGGCTCGCCCTACCAAAACGCGACCAAGCTCAGCGACTTTAGCGGTGCCACGGTGCTCGGCCAAAAGGACACCATGCTCGATACCGTCATCGACGAGATCCCGGGCGTTGTGCACAAGAACCCGGTCGATTCGGTTCCCACGGTGTTCTCGAACCTGCTGCAGGGCACCTGCGACGCCGTGACCTACAATACCGAGAACGAGAAGGGCTATATGGCCCAAAATCCGGGCATTGTCCCCATTCACTTTGCCGAGGGCGAGGGCTTTAAGCAGGAGGTCACGGCAAATGTCGGTTGCCGCAAGGGCTCGGACAAACTGCTTAAGCTCATCGATAAGACGCTCAAGGGCGTCAGCCAGGAGGAGCGCAACCAAATGTGGGATGCGTGCCTCGATCGTCAGCCGGCATAGGGAGGCAGCATGAAAACCATTAATCGCCTGGCCTCCTTTATCAAGGCCGACCACCGTTATGTGTACCTGGGCACGAGCGTTATCG
Organism: uncultured Collinsella sp.; assembly: GCA_905205145.1. Taxonomy (GTDB): domain Bacteria; phylum Actinomycetota; class Coriobacteriia; order Coriobacteriales; family Coriobacteriaceae; genus Collinsella. Next base: position 3,519 of record CAJLCM010000021.1, on the reverse strand, counting down.
CGGCGTTCGGCCTGGCGTTTAGCCAGCGCAACCCCACGCCGCTGAGTTTTTTGGCACCTACGGGCGTGTTCCAAGACTGCCTCTGGGCAATCCTTTGGGCCTGGCTCGTCGTATCGGTGGCGGCGCTGGTCACCAAGCTTATGCACTGGAACGACTATCGCGAAACGTCGCCATTTGCTTCCGAGCGCTTCCGTCGCGGCGCGCGCCTGGGCAGCTATACCGTGGTCGCCATCGCGACGATCTTCTTTATCGACCGTTGCGTCATGTCGTTTATCGACCTGGTGCAGGTGAGCATTGTCTCGGACTCCAATCCCAGCGACTTTTTGCCGAGCCTGGTCTACATGACCTACAAGAGCGGGGACTTCTTTATCCGCGGTATCGAGATCACCATCGCACTTGCGACCTTCGGCACCGTCATCGCCTTTTTCCTAGCGCTGCTCTTTGTGTTCCTGCGTATTCAGACGTTCGACCGCGTGGACAACGATCTCACGCGCTTTTTCAAAAGCATCGGCCGCGGCTTTGCGACCATCTACTCCACCATCGTGCGCGGCACGCCCATGATGGTTCAGGGCCTACTCATCTATTACGTGGGCTTCACCGTTTTGCGCGGCATGGGCTTCGAGACCGCCCAGGCCAACCAGATCTGGAGTACCTTTACCGCCGGCCTCGTCACCATCTCGCTTAACTCCACCGCCTACATGATGGAGGTCCTGCGCGGCGGCATCGAGTCCATCGATGCCGGCCAAGCCGAGGCGGCGCGCTCGCTGGGTCTGTCGCAGTGGCAGGCCATGCGCAAGGTCGTGTTCCCCCAGGGTATTAAAAACGCGATCCCCGCACTCACCAACGAGCTCATCATCAACATCAAGGACTCGTCGGTGCTTTCGGTCATCGGCGTGTTCGACCTCATGTACGCCACCACCACCGTCGCCGGCGTGTACTACCGCCAGATGGAGGTCTACTGCGTGGCACTCGTGGTTTACCTGATCCTGACGCTCGTGGCGAGCCGCCTGCTCGAGGCCTTTGGCAAAAAGCTCGGCGCCGAGGCCCCGGCAACGCTGCCCAGCTCCAACTAGGCTCAAGACGAGGAGAATCATCATGGCAGATACCGCCACTACCGGCACCGCGGCCGCCGCACAGACCAATGAGCCGCTCATCCGCGTCGAGGGCCTGCGCAAGAGCTTCGGCTCGCTCGAGGTGCTCAAGGGCATCGACCTGTCCGTTAACCCCGGCGAGGTCGTCACCATTATCGGCGCCTCGGGCTCGGGCAAGTCGACCTTCCTGCGCTGCCTCAACCTACTCGAGACCCCGGACGCGGGCCACATCTGGTTCCACGGTCAGGACCTTACGGCCGAGCGCTGCAATATCAATAAACTCCGCGAGGACATCGGCATGGTGTTCCAGGGCTTTAACCTGTTCAACAACATGGACGTGCTCGACAACTGCACGCTTGCGCCCGTCACGCTCAAAAAGATGAGCAAGGCCGAGGCCGAGAAGGTCGCGATGGAGCATCTGACGAGCGTGGGGCTCGAAAAGTTCGCGCACGCCGCCGTGGGTCGCCTGTCCGGTGGCCAGAAGCAGCGCGTGGCCATCGCGCGCGCCCTGTGCATGAATCCGCAGATCATGCTGTTCGACGAGCCGACTTCGGCACTCGACCCCGAGATCGTGGGCGAGGTGCTCGAGGTCATGCGCAAGCTCGCGGCCGACGGCATGACCATGGTCGTCGTCACGCACGAGATGGCCTTTGCCCGAACCGTGTCCGACCGCGTGGTCTTTATGGACAAGGGCGTGGTGCTCGAGGACGCCGCGCCGGCCGAGCTCTTCGGCAACCCCAAACACCAGCGCACTCGCGAGTTCCTCTCTCGCTATCTCGAGGACAAATAACCGACGCAAACGCTTACGTTGCAGGGCCGCTCCCGTGGGGCGGCCTTTGTCGTCACAATCGAAAGGATGTCATGGCCGAGGTTTGGCGCTTCTTTGCGCATGAGGACGATTTTGCCGATATAGACGAGGCCGGCGCGTGCGAACGCCTGGGCCGCGTGCTGTCGTTTCCGACCGTCTCGAGCATGGATGCCGAGGCGGTGGACTGGCAACCCTTCGACGACCTGCGCGCCTATATGCAGCAGGCCTGGCCGCGCGTGTTTGCGGCGGGCAAGGTCGAGCTTATCGACCATTCGCTGCTGGTGGCGCTTGCCGGCAGCGATCCGGCTCTTAAGCCCGTTATGCTCATGGGTCACATGGACGTGGTCCCCGTGGTGCCGGGTACCGAGGCCGACTGGACGCACGCCCCCTTTAGCGGGCACGTGGACGACACCTACATCTGGGGCCGCGGCGCGATCGACATGAAAGACCAGGTCGCAGGCATTCTCGAGGCTGTCGAGTATGCGCTGGCGCACGGTTGGCAGCACGAGCGCACACTGCTCCTGGCCTTTGGCCAGGACGAGGAAACCACGCAGTACGGCGCAGGCGCCATCGGCCGCGTGCTCGAGGAGCGCGGTGTTGAGCTCGAATTCCTGATCGACGAGGGCGACTACCGCATCGTTCCGGCTGCCGAGTATAGCGCGGGCGAGGGTTGGCTCATGCACGCCGACCTGGCTGAGAAAGGTTATGCCGACATCGCGCTCAAGACAAAGAGCGCGGGTGGACATTCTTCCAACCCCTACGGCGGCACGTCGCTCGAGGTGCTCAGCCGTGCCATTACCGCAATCTGCGATATCGAGTGGCCGATGCGCGTGACCGACTTGCTTGCCGCCCAGCTCGTCGAGTTGGGGCTCTACACGGCCGATGAAATTGCCGCTAACGGAGATGCCATTGTCCGCGATTGCCTCGCCAGCAAGAAGCTCTATCCGCAGGTGACGACCACCTGCGCGCCCACGCAGATTGAGGGTGGTAGCACCGGCGCCAATGTAATGCCGCAGGATATGTGGGCCAACATAAACTTCCGCATGCTCGAGGGCACGAGCGTGGCCGACGTTGTGGCGCGCTGCCGTGAGGCGGTTGCCGGGGCGGACCTTGCCGATCGTGTCGAAGTGGAGCTGGGCCCCGGAAGCTCCGAACCCTCGCCGTCCCCGCGCATCGGTGGTCCCGGCCTCGAGGCGGTTCGCTCCATCGCCGCCCGCTATTTCCGTGATCCAAAGGGGACGGAGGAAAACGGATCGTTCGGGCCAGTGGCAATTGTGCCCTCGACCGTGATCGGTGCGACCGACGCTGCCAACTACCAGCACATTTGCCCTGAGTGCATTCGCTTCTCGGCCTTTGTGGTTGATGATGACGAGTGCGATCGCGGCGTCCACGGCACCAACGAGCGCATCACCCGCCGCGCCTACCTCCAGGGCATCCGATTCCTCGTCGCTCTGCTCCAAACGCTCTAGAATGTGACAAAGCGACAGTCCCTTTGTTGGCCGTTGGGGACGTTCTTAAACGACTAGCCGTCAAGGAACGTCCCCAACGGCTACGTCCACTCATTCCGGTTGATTTCCGATCTCAGCCGAACACATTGAGCTGACGGCACGCTCCCGCAGT